>CAIPNM010000442.1 GCA_903866395.1 uncultured bacterium | reverse complement strand
TTTTGCGGGGCGAAGGACGTGGCAGCGGGCAAGAGCGGCGTGGCCGTCACCGCGGCAGAGGGTGGGCCGTTGCCCACAACATTGGTGCCCAACACGGTGCAGGCATAGTTCAAGCCGCTGGTGAGACCGGTCACCACCAACGGGCTGGCAGCACCCGATACGCTCGAACTGACCGATCCTGCCGTGCAGGTTGCCGTATAGCTCGAGACGGCTCGGCCACCGCTAAATGACGGCACCGAAAACGCAACGCTGATCCGTTGATCGCCAGCGCTTGCAGTGGTGATCGTGGGAGCGGTGGGGAGCGTTGCTGGGCTGCCGCTCGCCGCCATTGCGAGGATCTGGACCGCTTCATCCTGCGTCACGCGGCCATCGATATTCAGATCAACAGCACTAAGCTGTTCCTGCGATTGCGACGCCGCTTGCAGAGGCCCGGGGCCATCAGGATCGGCGTTCGGGTTACGACCGGTCGCCATTTTCAAAGCGGCCAACACATCGGACGCAGTGAACGCCGGGGCTTCGGATGCGGCAGCGGGGTTCGAATTCAACCCGACGCCGAGAAGGGGCGTTGGCTTCAAGCCCTGCGACAGTACCGCACCGGACAGTGGCTGCGCAGCGCCCGTCGTAGAAGGAGCCTGACCGTCGCCGCAGCCTGAAAGCGTCACAAGCCCGAAGAGGGCCGAAATGAGGTATTGAGAGGAGCGGCCCATGGATCGCATTGTCGGAGTGCGGACGGTTGGGAATCAGCGTTCGCCCTGCCTAGCGATTCCAAGGTAGTAACAACGCCGCAGATGATCGTACCGCAATGTCAGCACCGAGCCTAATGGCGCCGCCCGCGATCGGATCGGTTGGACGCGGTACCTGGGGCGCCACGACTCAGCCGCGTCATGGCCCCATTCGAATGAGCGGTTGATGAGCCGGAACCGTGCCCGAGTTTGGCAGCAGTCCGCCCGGACCGGGTCTTGTCAGGCGATGTCCCTGATACCAGCCCTTCCTCACGCCGTCGCGAAGAATCGCCTGCATGAGGAAAGTGCTCCATGTGTTCGGCATGAAGGAGGCCCATGGGCCCATGTACATGTAGCTGGTATCAACGCTCTTGACGGTTGCCCAGTGTATGACCTGGATCGTTTGTGTCAGTCTGGCTTTGACATCCACCAGCACGCCTCCGACGTGGTAGGGGTTGCTTCCATGGTTGGGATGCTTCACGAAGGAGAGCCCTCTCTCGCGCGCAACCTCGGTGATCCAGGCGAATATTTCACTGGCAAACACCTCGCGATCCCTTTCGAACGGAACGCCGATCTCGCTTGGGCTTCGGATGCAAAAATCCAGAGGGTGCTGACTTTCGGGGGTAGCAGACAGGATCCACTGAATCTTGTCCATCGCGTGCTCCACCTCCCTCCTGCTTTCCACGGTAAAGCTGACCTGCCCGAACTTGACCCGAGATTTTGCTGCGTTGATCAACCCCTTCTGAACGTTTTTCCAAACAGTGCCGGAGTGGTAGTTCGGGTTATGGATACTCATACTGACTGAGTCGAGCCCGGCCTGTTTGAGCTCGTCGATATAGCCATCTTTCTGCAGCTTGACCCCGTTGGTGTAGATCGATACCACCTTCCCCAGCTTCTTTATTCCCCGAATAATGTCTGGCAAGTCTTCCCGCATGGTGGGCTCAGCACCCATCAGGCAAATCTTCTCTGTTGCAACGGTTGCCGCCAGCTTGATGATGTGCTCTGCGCTCTTGTCTGAAGTCGAGTTGTCCGGCATGTGGTAACAGTGCTTGCATTGCACGTTGCAACGATCGGTCACTTCGATGATTGAAAGGTTGTTGTACTCGATCCAGGTGTTGTTGTTGGGGTTCCTTTGTGTGGCCGAATCCCAAAACTTCCAGTCCGACTCCACCTTGGCCTCTTCATAGCCATGTACTGGGCAGGTTTTGGTGATGTAGGCCGCGCCATCCTCCCGGTACTCGATCTGCGCGGGCAGCTCGCGGTAACAGGTGCCGCAGAGTCCGGTTGTGAAATACGTTCTGTTCGCTGACATGGTGGATTGGGTTCAGCGGCTGATCGTTGCAGGCAGTGCAGCCGCAGCGCATGTTGTAGAACGAGCCCGACCGTCGCTGCAGCCGAGAAGAGGGCGGAGATACGATCGCATCAGCAACAGTCCATGAATGGGGTTGTCCGATTGCGAAACGGATTACGAACCTCGCGCCGGCGCTACATGACGGAGTCGGGTCGGTTACATCGGATCATGCCATCGTACCCCAACGCGCAAGATCTGCCGTTGAGTTTGCCAACAGCTTAGCCACCCCCTTATAATCCGGCTCCCCACTTCGGGGCGGCTAGCTCAGCGGTAGAGCACTGCCTTCACACGGCAGGGGTCACAGGTTCGAACCCTGTGCCGCCCACCAAAAACTTCTGTAAAAGCAAACGCTCAAACCGCTGATTCCAAGCGGACGGTGGAGCGTTTGTAGTGCACCTCGAGGTGTACTACGAAACCTGCTCGTGCTCCCGATCATGACTGCCTGACTTACGCGACCGCACGTCCTGGTAGGCAGAACGCTGGTTATGTCATAGCATCATCCTGCTCGAGCGTATTTGCCTCGTGCCCAGCGCCGATTAACGATGAACCGACAACAGGTCATCACTCTGCTTGCCCAGTCTCGCCCTGAACTGAGCACCCGATTCGGGGTGACGCGTTTGTCATTGTTCGGTTCTATGGCTCGAGATGAGGCCACTGAATCGAGTGATATCGATATCCTGGTGTCGTTTGATGGGCCCGCCACGTCCGAGCGGTACTTCGGAGTACTTTTCTTTCTCGAAGATCTGTCGGGTCGCCCCGTTGATCTGGTGACGGACAAATCGCTTCGCGCTGAGTTGAAACCCTACGTCGAACAGACCCTGATAGATGTCTGAGTCGCGCGCGCGGGATTGGCAGCTTTACATATCGGACATGGCGGCGTTCGCCGATAACGTGCTGCAGTACACGGCCGGTCCCAATCCCAGTTTGTGGCAGACCGAAAAACTTTCGATGCAACCGTGCGCAACCTCGAACTGATCGGAGAGGCTGCAGGTCGCGTGCCGGAGAATGTAAGCGCCGCGAACACTCATATCGCCTGGCGGCAAATCATCGCCACCCGAAATCGACTGATCCACGGATACCTCGGTATCGACAACGACACCTTGTGGAACATCATCACAGTCCACGTGCCAGAACTGATCGCAGGGCTTCGGCGGATCCGGTCAACCTAGCTGGAAAACCCGCAGGCGTGATTTCGGTCGCCCGCTGCGCCCATGTGTCGTAGCATCGGTTGATGCTGCCCACGCCCACCTGATGAGACCTGCCGCACAGCGACCACCCAACACCACTGCCCTACCGCTCCCTGACGGCCGAGAATCCACACCCCAACGCGAATCTCGCCCACGACGACGAG
>CAIPNM010000441.1 GCA_903866395.1 uncultured bacterium | reverse complement strand
TGCAGCAAGACCTCGGCGAACACCACATCGCGGGTGACATCGGCTGCCATCTGTTTGCGGCCATGCCGCCGTTTCACCTGGGCGCGTCCACCATGGGCTACGGGCTGGGCGCATCTAGCGCAGCCGCCTTCGGGATTGAAGGTTCAAAGCGCGCCATCTCGATCATGGGCGATGGCGGCTTCTGGCATAACGGCCTCACCAGCGGTATTGCTAACGCGGTATTCAACAAATCCGATGGTGTGATTGTCATCGTCGACAACAATTACTCGGCCGCCACCGGCGGGCAGGACATCCCGTCATCACGCGCCGACAACCCGAACCGCAGCACCTACCATCCAATCGAGGCCGCCGTGCGAGGCGTGGGCGTGCAGTGGGTTCGCACCATCACCGACACCTATGATGTGCGCACCATGCGCGATGCGCTCAAGGAGGCGCTCACCACCGACTTCCGCGGACCCAAGGTGGTCATCGCACAGAGCGAGTGCATGTTGAACCGCCAGCGCCGGGAGCGGCCCCAGAAGGCTCAGGCTGCAGCGCGCGGCGAACGGGTGCTGAAGGAAAAGTTCGGCGTCGATGCCGCGGTCTGCAGCGGCGATCACGCCTGCATGCGAGTCTCGGGCTGCCCGTCGCTGTCGCTTAAACCCAGCGGCGATCCGCTCAAACCCGACCCGGTCGCTGCCGTCGACGACAGCTGCGTTGCGTGTGGGCATTGTGGCGAGGTGGCCGATGCTGCGGTGCTCTGTCCATCGTTTTACCGGATCGAGTGGGTCCGAAACGCTTCCGCTTTTGAACGTGGACTTGACCGGGTCCGTCGCGGCGTGACCGGCTGGCTGCAGGCTCGCCGCAATCGTTCGCTTGCCGCACGTTCACTGGTGGTGGAGGCAAACCGATGAGCACGACCAGGATGAACGTCCGAGGTACCCACCCGGATCGTCCCATCACCATCGCCATCATGGCGATGGGGGGACAGGGTGGCGGCGTACTGGTGGACTGGATCGTCGACCTGGCCGAAAACAATGGCTACCTCGCGCAGTCCACCTCGGTACCGGGTGTGGCGCAGCGAACCGGCGCCACCATCTACTATGTTGAGCTCCTCGATGCCGCGCATGCCAAAGCGCGTGCCACTCAGCCCGTGTTCGCCCTCATGCCGGTGCCTGGCGAGGTCGATATCGTGATCGCTGCCGAGCTGATGGAAGCCGGCCGTGCCATTCAGCGGGGGCTGGTGAGTCGCGAACGTACTACCCTGATCGCCTCCACGCATCGCGACTTCGGCACGCTTGAAAAAGTGGTGCCAGGCAATGGCATCGCCGACACCGCCGCGGTCCTCGACGCCGGTACCCGCTACGCACAACGCTTCCTGCACGACGACATGCAGCAGCTCGCCCGTCGCGAAGGAAGCGTCATATCGGCCGCGCTTTTTGGCGCACTCGCCGGCAGCGGCGAGTTGCCGTTCTCTGATGACGCTTTCCGCGACACCATTCGCCGGGCTGGTGTCGGGGCAGAACCCAGCCTGCGTGCCTGGCAGGCCGGATGCGCTGCGATTCGCGAGCCCATCCGAAACGCCGCTGAACAGACGCCCCTGCCTGGCGAGCCCGCCCCGCTTCCCGCGCGCGCTGCATCGGCCGAGGTCGAGCGCCTGCGTGAGCGGATCGTGGCCGAGTTCCCTTCCGTGGCGCATCCCATGCTGGGGGCTGGGTTACAGCGAGTGCTGGAATACCAAGACCTTGATTACGGCACTGAATACCTGAACCGCGTCGCGAAGGTTCATCGCACTGCCGCTGCAAGCGGTGGCGAAGCCCATGGTCATCTGGCCACGATTGAGGCTGCCCGCTGGATTGCGGTGGCCATGGCCTATGACGACATCATCCGGGTCGCCGACCTCAAGTCGAGAAGCGAGCGCTTTGAACGGATCCGGCGCGAGGTCGGCGCCAACGATTCGGAAGTAGTCGGCGCAACGGAGTATTTCCATCCCAGGCTCGAGGAGGTCACCTCGCTCCTGCCCGTCAGCCTCGCTCACAAGCTGGAACATTCACCCGGCTTGAGCGCCTGGATAGAGCGTCGCCTCGCGAAAGGCCGCCGCGTTCGCTCGCACACCATTACCGGCCAGTTCATGCTGCACGCGCTTGCGTCGCTACGCTTCATGCGTCGTTCAAGTCTGCGGCACGAGCGCGAACAGCAGCACCTTGAGGCCTGGCTCGCTCGGGTAGAGCAGGCCTTCGCACATGACTACCGGTTCGCAGTGGAAGTCATCCGGCTAAGGCGTGCCATCAAGGGCTATAGCGATACGCATGCACGCGGTATGAGCCGCTTTGACCGCCTGATGCGCGCGGCCGCGCAATTGCAAGGTCGCCACGATGCTGCCGACGCCCTCGCTTCGCTCCTGGCCGCGTCGCTTGCCGATGCGCAGGGCGCAGCACTCGAACGCAGGCGGCAGGCGCTCGCGCTCGCCCCCATTTAGACGGGGCCGGGCAGCGCGCTAACTGCTCTGGTTGCGATCGCGCCCGAGCGTATAGCCGGCATCCACGCGGATCAGTTGCCCGGTCACCACCGACCCGGGCTCGAGCAGCCAGACGATTGCCTGGGCAATATCCTCTGGCTGGCAGATTTTTTCGAGCGCGGAGAGCGAAGAAAAATCCTGCCGAACGCGCTCAAACGATGCCTCGCCCAGCCCCTCTCGCATCCAGCGGCCATCAATCATTCCTGGTAATACCGCATTGACCCTCACCTTGGGAGCCAGCGAGCGGGCGAGGCTCAGGGTCAGCGCGTTCAGCGCCGCCTTCGAGGCCACGTAGGCGAAGGAGCTACCACGTCCGTTTTCGCCAGCAATGGACGACACATTAACGATGGCGGAATCAGCCTCCATGCGCCTTGCCGCTGCGCGCGACATCTTGAAGGGCCCCAAGGCATTCACCTGAAAGACCTGAAGAAACGCCTCGTCATCGGCCTCATCGATACGCGCCATCGGCAGAAACACTGTGGTACCCGCGCAATTGGCGAGTGCGTCCACTCGGCCCCACCGCGCAAACGCCGACTCAACGACCCCGCGACAGTCGGCATCACTCGTGAGATCACCTGCGACCGTCAGGCACTCGGCGCCCAGCGCGCGACACGCATCAGCCACCTGCTCGGCCGCGTCAGCGCGCCTCGCGTAGTGAAGCGCGAGCCGATAGCCGCGCTGGGCCAGCATCCGCGCGCAGGCTGCGCCCACGGTGCCGGCCGCACCACTCACAATCGCTACCCGCGGTTGTTCAGGCTGCATCGGGACCTCCACTCAGCCAGGGGCTGGAAAATATTGCCGCACCAGAGACTCCGCCACACAAGCGGGCTTATCCTCGCCATCGATTTCGATGTTGACGGTGAACGACATCTGGATCCCACCCGCGATGTCCTCAAGCGACGACAGCAGAAAGCGCCCGCGCACCCGCTGACCGGCACGAACCGGACGGGTGAAGCGAACCCGATTCAGGCCATAGTTGATACCCATCGCGCAGAACGGCAACGACAGATGCCGATCATAGAAGCGCCCGAGCAGGGAAAGTGTGAGAAACCCATGCGCGATCGTGCCGCCGAAGGGCGACTCGCGCGCCGCCCGCTCAGTATCGACATGAATCCACTGCGGGTCATCGGTCGCCTCGGCAAACAGATTGATACGGTGCTGATCGATCAGCACCCAGTCCGAGACAAAAGCCTCGGTGCCCACCGCGGCGCGCAGCGCCTCCAGCGTGTCATACCGGCTATCAG
>CAIPNM010000440.1 GCA_903866395.1 uncultured bacterium | reverse complement strand
CGGCAGCGGTATCGCTCAGCGCGAGCGTGAGGGTGACCGACGGCGAGTCGGCATCAACCAGCGTGTCGGGCGCGAAAGTGAGATCGCTCGTGGCGCCCGGATTCACTTCGAGGCTCGACGGCACGCTGATCGTCGGTGCCGGAGAGCCGGCTGTTCTGCGAGGCACCTTTACTGAGATCGATGACCGTCGCCGAGGGTTCGAACTGCGCGAGGTCGACCTCAACGGTCTTCCGCTCGACCGTGTTGAGCGTCACGTTATCGGCCGACACATCTTTGGCGGTATCGGGACGCGTCTGCTGCAACATCGGCTCAGCCGACAGCAGCACGCGGTCCTCAAGGCGCTCAACCTGCGCTCGGCTACGCGCATACGCGAGCCGACGACCGCGGGGGGACCAGCGCTTGAACCGTTTGGCGAGAGACGTGTCCATCACAAACTCCAGAAAACCAGGCTCCAGCCCTCGCGAGGCCGGGGCAAATCAAAACTCATGAAAATGTTGATCCTGAGGGCCTTGCCGCAGCCGCTTCGCCCGGCTCGGGATCGTCCTCGAGCGGGCCGTCCTCAAGCCGCTCAAACTGCTGCAGCGACACCAGGTGTGCATAAATCGATGACAGCCATCCCGCACTTCGGAGCTCAGAGAGCTTCGCGTCGGGAAGACCATCGAGCCGCTCTTCGTTGATCACGTAGCAGCCATTGACTTCCAGCGTTTCATCGCCCCGCCGCGCCCGCACGGCGAAGGGCGTGAACAGGTTGCGGGCGGCGAGCGCGCGGCAAAACACATCGGTGCGAAGCTGCATTTCGCGGATCTGCTGTAACCACTGCCGGGCCTGCTCCAGCGCCTCGGTCGGTGCGCCCTGGGAATCGAAGAGCCGCGCCCCCTCGGTGAGCGAAACGAGGTCGCTTGCCGCATCGATACAGACCGCAAAACGCTCGGACTCGCCTTCACCTCTGGCGCGCGCGAGCGCGAACGGGTAGGCCCGGATCACGGCGGGCACATACGAGGCAAGCCAGCTGCCATCGGTATCGACATAGACGTTTTCACCCTCGCGAAGGCCGAGAAGCGCCATCGGGCGAAAACCGTCGATCGCCGGGTCCTCGACAAACACAATCGGATAGAGCGCGGCCGCCCGTACCATCTCGGCTTGCATCAGCGCCGACATGTGCACGCCTTTTGCGAACTCGAACCCGGCCTGCGGCCGAACGCGTAGCGCCGCATGACGTTTGGAATTGAGGGCAACCAGATCGCGGAACATGGAAGGGGGCTCCGGTCAGTTGCGCGTGGCCGGCTCGAACGGCAGGGCGTTATCGAGCCAGTCATCGGATTTGAGTACGCCACGGCGACGTGAAAACGCGTCGGCCTCGGCACGTCGCTGCGACAATCGAATCAGCGCCCGCACCCAGAGCCCGCGAAACGGCAGGTGAAGGCGCGCGGCGCCCGCCACCAGCGCACGCGACGGCGCCGACAGGAAGCGCTTGGCGAGGCCGTCTTCGGCGCTCACAAAAACTGAAACACTTCCGGGGTCACCCTGTCGGCCGCACCGGCCCGCTAGCTGCCGGTCGATGCGCCCCGATTCATTGGTCTCGGCGATGATCACATGCAGCCCGCCTTGCGCAGGCACGCCTTCGCCCAACCGGATGTCGGTGCCGCGTCCGGCCATGTTGGTGGCGATCGTGATGCGGCCTGGCTCGCCTGCTCGGGCGATGATGCGTGCCTCCTCGGCGTGACGTACCGCGTTCAGCAACTCAAACGCGAGCCCGCGCGCGCCCAGAAGGGCAGCCAGCGTCTCGCTCGATTCCACGCTTCGTACGCCCACCAGCACCGGCTGGCCGCGCTCATGCAGCGACACAATCTGCGCCACCACCGCCTGCCACTTGCGACCTGCGCTCTCAAACAGCCGCGGCGCGCTGCTACGGGTAAGTCGCGGCCGGTGCGTGGGAATCGGCATCACCCCCAGGCGATAGATTCGCCAGAACTCGGCCGACGCTTCGCGACCGGTGCCGGTGGTGCCCGCGAGCCTGGGCATGCGCCGGAAAAAAGTCTGAAAACTCATCTGGCCCAGCGACTCATTCGGATCCGTGACATCGACCCCTTCGCGCGCCTCGATTGCCTGATGGAGGCCCGCCGTGAGGGTGCGGCCCGGGGTCATGCGGCCGGTGAACTCATCGAGCAACACCACCTTGCCGTCATCAACCAGATACTGGTGACCGCGAAGGATGAAATGGCGAACGGTGAGTGCCTGACGAAGGAGCTCTTCGCGGCGCGGCTCAGCGCGCCAGACCACGCCGAGCTCTGCCGCACGCGCGGTGAGCGCAGCGCGCGCACCCTCGCGAAGCATCACGGTGCGCTGCCTGCGAAGGAGCTCATAGTCACGTTCTTCCACCAGCTGATCAGCGATGGTGGACACCAGCCGCGCCGCATCGGCAAGACCCAGATCGCTACGCGGTGCCGACAAAATGAGCGGGGTCACCGCCTCGTCAATCAGCACGTTATCGGCCTCGTCCACAATCACCGTGTGTAACCCGCGCACCTGAATCTGCGGCGCCTGAGCATCCGGGGGAACCGTGCCGAGCCAGCGCCGGAAAGCAAGCCGCTGCGGATCATGGCCTGCCCGGGCAGCCAACTGATCACGCAGGAAATCAGCGAGCATTTCCTTTGCGGTGAGATAGACCACATCGGCGCCATAGCGGGCCAGGCGCTCATCCGGTTTGTCGGTCGACACCACGGCCGCCACCCATACCCCGCAGCGCTCAAAGAGCGGCGACATTTCCTCGGCGTCGCGCGCAGCGAGATAGTCGTTGGAGGTGACAAGGTGACAGGGCTCGCCACTCCACGCGGCAAGCACCGCCGCGAGCGCTGCGGTCAGGGTCTTGCCCTCGCCCGTGGCCATCTCGGCAAGCCAGCCGTGGTGAAGCGCAAGCGCCCCCATGAACTGCACCGGATAGGGTCGCATGCCAAGCGCGCGGTACGCGGCCTCGCCGATGGCGGCAAGCGCCTCGATCCGCTGGCCACCCGCCTCGAGCGGATCGCGGCGGACCGCCTCGCGCAGCATGCGCATCCGTTCGGTGAGTGCCGCCTCATCCAGGCCCGAGACGGCCGCGCAGGCGGCGGCCACCTGCAGCGCATCGCGATGCAGTCGCCTTGCGTGTTGCGGCAGGCGGCGCGTTAAGCCACGGGCAGCGTGCGCGAGCGCATCGGCCCCCTCGGGTAGCTTCTTCGCGAGCGGGAGCGGTGGCGGCACGAAGCCCGCGGGCACGCCCAGACGTGGCGCGAGCGCAGTGGCAGCATCCATCGTCAGACCCTGAACCTGCGCTGCAAAAACTGGCGAACACCGCGTTCCCACTGCAGCAGGAGCGGTGCATCGTCGAGCGTGAGGCGGATCGTGCCAAGCCGGCCATGCGCGAGGCCCAGGCCGTCGCCCAGCGATTCGATTGGCAACATTGCCTGAATGCGAAAGAACGGTTCGGCCGCGGTGAGCCCGTTCTGGTCGGATGCGCTCACTGCAATATCGCCACCCCCAGCAAAGCCCAGCGCTCTCGAGGGCAATGTCCCGGTTTCAAACGGCACGATCTTCGCCTCGGGCGCCACGATGTTCAGATGCTCCTGCCCTCGCAGGCGCAGCTCCACCTGATGCACGCGGTTATCGAACAGATGGGTCGCCACCTGCGGCAGCACCGCCACAAACCGCCAGCTACCGGGGTCGACGATCGCGCCAAGCGGCGCACCGCGCGCCACCCAGCGCCCGAGCCCGGTGTCGAGGTCGGGTGCGCTCCAGATGCCGTCGATGGGCGAGGTGACGAGGAGCGCTGCGCGTTGTCGTTCGAGCTCGGCGATCACCGACTCCACCGCCTCGCGCTGATGGCGTAACGGCATCAGATCGGCCACGGAAAGCGACGTTGCGCGAAGCTCCTGCGCGAGCAGCTGCTCGCGTTGCAGGAGCGCTGCCCGCAGATCGAACAGGAGCTCCGGGCTCTCGAGCCGCATCAGAGGCTCCCCCCGACGCACGCTCGCACCGGGTAGTGCCATCAGCTCCACCAGGAAACCGGGCGAATCGGAATTGAGCTGACGATAGACGCTCGCCTCGAGCACGCCCGAGGCTCGAATGCGATCAGGCATCGGCACCAGCGAAAGCGGCACGATGATGACGGCAGCCACCAGCATTGCAAGGGCCACCGTGCGCGCCCGATAGTGGTGAAGGCGCGGGCTGGTGGTGAGAAATTTGAGGAATTTCCAGAGTGGAACCACCACCACGGTAAAGCCCAGAATCCAGGCAAGTGCCACGCCCAGGTCGAGGTATTCGCCGGCAATGAAGAACACGATGGTCGCCATCAGCATCAGCCAATAGACGATGCTGGTGACCCCATAGAGCGGTAAGAGCCATGCTTCGGTGAGTGTGCGGGCTGCGGGCTTTCCGTTCGGCAGGGCCAGCAGAAAGCGCTCGCCCAGATAGCGAAGCTGCTCGCGCGAGCGCTGGAACAGATTCGGCACATCCAGAAAATCGACCAGCATGTGGTAGCCGTCGAAACGAAGCAGCGGATTCAGGTTAAAGAGGAGCGACGACACGCTCGCCACGAAGATCACGTTGTAGGCAATGGCATTGACCGCCCCCGGTGCGGTGTGGGCCCAGAGAAGCGCCGCCACGGCCGCCACGCCCAGCTCGGCGATCACCCCGGCAGCGCCCGTCAGCAGCCGCTCTCCGCGGCTTCTGAACCCCCAGCTCGAGGTGGCGTCCACATAGGGCATGGGCGCAAAGATGAGCAGCATCACGCCCATCTTGTGCACCTCACCGCCGTAGCGCTTACAGACGGCTGCATGGCCGAATTCATGCACCACTTTCGCGATGATGAAGCCCACATAAAGAAGCGGCAGGTTGCCCGGCGCGAGCAGCCCCGCGCTCTGGCTGAACAGCGAATCGGCCGAGTCGATCAGCGCTTTGCCCGCCACCGCGAGGAGCACGAGATAAAGCACCGCACCGATCGGCCCGAACAGCACCCGAATGAGCGGCATGGCGGCCGCGAGCATCCGGTCAGGATCAAGGATCGGAATCTTGATCGCGAGAAAGCCCATCAGGAGCGCCTTAGTCTCCTGCCGGCGGCGCTTGGCGTAGCGCTCGAAGAGGCTGGCACCCGCGCTCGAACGATCGAAATTAAGCAGGTTCGACAGATTCAGCTGGCCGAGAAGCTGCACCACCTCTTCCTGGGTGAGCGCGGTGTCGGGGTCAGCTTCCAGCGTGAGCATCCACGCGTCTTCAATCGTACGTTCAAGCGACAACCGGCTCACAAACGCCCAGGCCTCACCGCTCACCCGAAACCAGTCGGAGGAGAGCGTATCGCGCAGCATCACCCAGGTGTCGCCGCGGAAGGTTTGACGGTGCGCACGCACGCTTGAGCGTAACTCCACCCGCACCTTAGCCACGCGGTGCCAGGAGTCGCTGAACGTTCGGGAAGCGGGATCGTCCATGCTCATTGGGGCGCGCTCAGATCCAGAACACCTGCCTCAGGTAACGCACCGTGCGGTAGGTGAGCAGCCAGATGATGCTCCGCTCGCCCGCCTCAAGCCGCGCGCTGCCACCCATGCCAGGTCGCCACCACGGCTGAAAATCAGCTTCGATCCGGGCCCGCGCGAGATAGACGTTACGCCCTTCGCGCATGGTGGACGCGGGGTCAACTCGCTCCACCACCATCGGATAGCGCAAATCGGGGCGGCCCACGAAGGCGAACTCGCCGCGCATGCCGATCGATACTTCGTGCACATCGGCCTGATCGATCTCGAGTTCGACGTAGGTGTCGCCGGTGTGCGCGAGCTTCACCAGCATGTCGCCCTTTCGTACCGGTGCGCCGAGATTTTTCTTGAGCTCGCCCTCAACCACCACGCCCGCAAACGGCGCACGCAACTGCGCATGCGCAAGCTGGTGCCGGATCAGTTCGAGCTTGGAGTTGGACTGTTGCTGACGGGCAGCCGCAATCTGCATGTCGGCCAGTTGCCGGGCGGCCTGCGCTTTTTCCGCCTCGCGCGAGTAGCGGATAGCATCAGCCGCCGCCATCGCCTCTTCAAGCACCAGCTCACGCGTATCGAGTTCCACCATGAGCGAGCCCGTTCGGACCGCATCGCCCACCTCGATATGGGCGCTTCGCAGATAGCCGTCAAACGGCGCCGGGATGAACAGAATGTCCTTGCTGCGCAGCGCAATGGGAGAGTGGATACGGTACGGCCAGGGCAGAATCGCGAGGAGCGTGATGAGAACGGCCAGGCCCACGCCGGCGAGCTTCCAGGCGGTGTAACTGGGCCCCAGCATCAGGTCGCGCCAGGCGACAAGCCGTGCCGCCGCACGCGCACCAATCCAACGATCGGTGTCGTGCAGATGAACGAGCTGCCGCGCGCTCGCCTCGCCAATCAGCCGCAGCTCCCAGATGTCGCGGGGCTCGAAGGCACGCGCGCGCCGCTCGAACGTGAGCACCGCCACCGCAACATGGTCGACCCGTAGCGGCACCGACAGCAGATGGCCCGAACCCTGGGTGCGTGCGTAGGCCTCGTGCGCACGCGCGACGACTCGCGCGTCCTGCTCAATCGGCCAGGCAAGCTCGATGTTCTGGTCTAGCGCCTCTTCCATCGCCGATTCCAGCTCGCGCGAGGCGTTGGCCCGCCGGTCAAATTTCTCGACATGGCTCACTGCGGTGAGGCGCACATAGCGGCTGCGCACCCAGCCAAGCGCCACACGATCGCAGCCAAAGCGCACCGCAAGCTCGTTGGCAAGCGTAAGCGCAGCGCGCATGAAGCGGGTTTCCGCGCCCAACCGGATCGAGAGCTGGAGCACGTCATAGAGACGCTCTGCGCCCGCTGCCGGGTCCGCGCCGGACACAACATCGGTCGAGCCCCGCGACTGCGCGGCAAGCGCGCGCAGTCGTGCGTACTGAGTGGGAATGGAGACCGCCAGATCGGCGAGCGCGACCAGCGTGGTCGCATCGACAGGCCGCGCGCCTGGGACCGATGGGCCAGGAAGAACCACGACCACCGCGCTCTGCCCAGCCGGGAGGGCCTCGGCCGCCAGCCGCGCAGACACTGCAGGGCTGGGGACGGCGACTGCGCTGCTTGGCGAAGCCTGCTCCGACCCGGTTGGCTCCACCCACGGCGACTCATCGATCGCGCCATCGGCGAGCCGCAGAATTCTGAGCGCATCGCCCGGCAGGTCAGGCGCGCCCTGCGGCCATTGCGCCTGCGGCTGCCAGCCGCGCTCGTCATCGCGCGCGAGAAGCAGCACGCGGCGCGCGGACAAGGCCAGCGCCACCGCTTCGAGGTATTCGGGCCAGAACGCCTGCGCATCGCCGTCAAACGCCGCCAGCTCGGCCAGTCTCGCCGAGCCGCGCCGGATCTGCGCACCCTGACGGGCGAGGAGCTCGGCGTGCATCAGCGCCGCACCCGATTCGCAGGCGCGCCAGGCAGCGCCGAGGTCGCCGATGCGCCAACGATGCGGCCGGCGGTTCCAGGTCGGATCGAACCATCAGCGTTATCGAATTCGGCAATCACGTCGACCAGGCCGCTCGCGGGATCGGCTACTGGCGACACAAACACCAGATGCGCGAGCCGCCGGACCGGCTCGACGTCGGAGCCGAGCTGAAGCACCACGGAGCTGCCCGCGCGTACCCGCGATACATCGGCAATCGGGACCGTGCCGCTAAAGCGCACCGTTCGCACATCCACCACCACCATCACCGGCTCGTGCGGGGCGACGCTCTCGCCGATGCGGGAGACGATTCGCGTCACCATGCCATCAATGGGCGAGCGCAGATGCCGGCGTTCATAGGCTTCGCGAGCAAGATCAAGCTCCACCCGCTCGCGACGCTTGGCGAATTCAATGGATTTGCGCTCGGCGATGATCGTGCCCAGCGCAAGCTCTTCATCTTCCACCTGTTTGCGTGATACCCCGCCGGTTGTGAGCAGCGTGCGCGCCGAGCGAACCTGTTCGGTGAGCGTGAGCTCCTTGGCCCGCAGTTCATCGAGCCGGGCATTGTCTTCTAGCATCACCTCGCGTCGGCGCACCTCGAGCGACTCGAGCGCACGGTCCATGTGAAGCAGCAGATCGCCCTTGCGGACGCGGTCGCCCTCTTTCACAAACAACGCTTCAATTCGGCCTGCAGCCGTCACGCTGAGTTTGAGATCGTGAATCGCCTGGGTGATGCCCGCAGCCGGGGCGTTGCCCGTCGCATTGCTCGGTGCCGCCGCAGAGGCGTTGCCGGATGTGCCCGGCGAGCTGCCGGCGGCGGCGTTACCCAGCGCATTACCAGCCGCGCTGGGCACGCCTGCCGCGTTACCGGGCGGGCCGGCCGCATTGCCACCTGGCGCCTGGGCAGCGCCCGAGGTTCCGCCTGCGGATCCCGAGCCCGCTGATCCAGACGCTCCCGCGGCAGGCACGGGAGCACCCGATCCCGACACGGCGGAAGATCCCGCCGGCACCGCAAACGCGGGCGATGCCTGCTCGGGGAGACGGGGAAGGTCGGGTCGCCCGGAGGCTGGCAGCACCTGTGTGGGACCGCGCTGCGCACCCGCAGCAGGGATGTTAAGCGCAGGCGCCGCGGGCGCGTCAGCAGCGCGGGCCCAAGGCCCCGCCGCGCCCACCGCTACGGCAGCGGCCATCGACAGCGCCCGGCCAACCCCCAGAACCTGCGAGCTCGCCCAACGAAAATGAGTCGGCCACGCCATCAGCGCCAGCGATCAAGAAGTTGCCCTTGTGCGGCTTCCAGCAGCACATCGGCCTTGCTCCAGGCCGCCTGCTGCTCGACGACTGCCAACCGTGCGTTGATGGCCCGCTCTTCGCGCAGCAGAATCTCTCGCATGTCACTGCGACCGGCGGAGAGCCGGGTGCGCTCGAGTTCGAGCTGGCGCTGCTCGCGCGCAGCCACCTCTTTCCAGAGCGTCCAGCGCTCGGTTGCACTTGCGAGCATGCCGATCCCGGTGTCGATGTCGTTGGCGATCGCCACCTCCAGCGCTTTCAGCTGCAGCAGTGCGTCTTCTTTCCGAAGCTTGGCGGCCTGCACGTCGGCGCGCGCCTGCCGGTTCTCACCCAACGGCATGGAGAGCTGCAGTCCCAGGGTCCAGGACGGGAAATCATTCATGCGCGTGTAAGACAGCGACCGCGCGGCGGCGAGTTCGAGTCCATTCAGGCCGTAGCTTGCAACCAGATCGAGCTTAGGCAGGCCCTGGTTGTTGGCGTAGGAAAGCTGGATGCCCTCGCGCTCGAGCATCACCTTGCGCATCTGGTAGTCGTCGCGACGCTCGATCGCACGCCGCATCGCCTCGTCAAACGCCACCGGCCGCGCGCTCACAGCCGGCAATTGATCGGCGGCCCGCAAACTGCCGGGTGCCTGATTGGCCGCCACCATCAGGAGCGTGCGCAGCTTGTTGACCCGCTCCTGCACGCCCTGGCGCGCCTCGCTCAATCCGGCCTGGAATCGGCCAAGATTGTTTTCGACCTCCCAGATTTCGGACTGGGGGAGACGCCCCTGACGATTGAGCGCGCGCGCTTCCTGGAGAAGTCGCTCACCCATTCGCACCTTTTCGATCGCTGACGCCGCGCGTTCCTGTGCAAGGAGAAGATCCCAGTAGGAGAAGATGGCCTCAGCCACCACGCTCGCTTCGGTATCGCCGCTTGCGAACTGGGCTGCCTTGGTATCGAGCTCGGCCACCCGCACGCGGGCATAAGTGACTTCCCGGCCCGCGTCGCGCGCGAGCGGCTGGGTGAGCGTCAAGCCGTAGAAGGTCTTGTAGTCCTCGTTG
>CAIPNM010000439.1 GCA_903866395.1 uncultured bacterium | reverse complement strand
GGGTGGGCCGCGACAGACATCCAGATCCAGGCCTTGAGCGGCATGATGGACGCCACCGGCATGCCCGATGCGCCGCCGATGCCCGTCATGCTGCCGCTTCTGGAGCACCTCGCAGGCATTCACGCCGCGGGTGCGGTGATCGCATCACTCCGCCTGTCCGGTGCCGGGCTCCAGCGCACGAGCGTCGCACTCTACGATGCTGCGTTCAGCGCCATGACCACGTTCCTCCCGGCCGCGCTGGGCGGAGTCCGAAAGGCCGCCAACCGTGTGGGTAATCGTCACCCGCTGTCAGCCCCCTGGAATGTCTATCGCGCGAGCGACGGTTGGGTATTGGTCTGCGCAGGCAACGACGACCAGTGGCAACGGATCTGTGGCCTGATGGGCCAGACCGGCCGGCAGCTCGCCGCGCGCTTCCCCTCCATTGCCGAGCGCATGGCACACATCGACGAGATGGATGCCCTGATTCAGTCCTGGATCGGCGAGCACACGATCGCCGTCTGCGTTCGGGAATTTGCTGCGGCTGGCATCCCCTGCGGGCCGATCGCGCCCATCGAGGGCTACCCACGCGAGGCCAATCTCGATCACCGCGCGATGATCCGCCAGGCCACGGATCCAGCGGGGCACACCGTCCACGTGGCGGGTTCGCCGTTTCGCATGAGTCGACTGTCCGGCCTCGCGCCAGCCGCACTGAGTGCTGCAGACGCTGATCGGGCGCTGATTCTCGAACTCCTCAGAGCAAGAGGGGTGCCCGCCACGCCACCCGAGCCTGCAGCGGGTGCTTCCGACCGCCCTCTATCGGGCATCCGGGTGCTCGAGATCGGCCACTACACCACGGCACCGGCCGCCTCGCGCCAGTTGGCTGCGCTGGGTGCCGAGGTCATCAAACTCGAGCCGCCCGATGGCGAGGCGGTCCGCCACTGGCCCCCGTTGAAAGGCGGTCGGGCGGTGTTCTTCTCATTTCAGAACGCTGACAAGCGTTCGCTGGTGCTGGACATCGCGGCCCCCGATGATCTCGAGCGGCTGAAAGCCCTGATCGCGGGCTGCGACGTGCTGATCGAGAACCTGCGACCGGGGGCACTGGCCCGCAAGGGCCTCACCCCTGAGGCGCTCCATCGACTCAACCCCAGGCTCGTCGCCTGCTCAATCTCGGGGTTCGGCGTTGATTCAATCTATCAGGGCCGACCCGCGTTTGATACCGTCGTTCAGGCGATGTCGGGTCTCATGGATCTGAACCGCGCCGGTCACGTCCCGATGAAGACCGGCCCCTCGATCGCCGACGTCATGGGTGCGGCGTTCGCGTCCACCGCGATACTCGCTGCGCTCGAGGACCGGCGGCGCTCGGGCCTTGGCCAGTTCATCGACCTGTCGATGCAGGACATCTGCGCCTGGGCCACGCAGATTGCCTGGAACGGTCGGGAATTGGCTGCACCACCCGCCGTGCTTCACGACGAAGCGGGCTACCGTCTGCAGCCCAGCGGGGGAAATTCTGATGACACGCAGGCTGTGCCGGTGCTAGGCATGCTCGATGTGGTGCATGCCCCGCAGACACTGGCTCGCCCGCTCTGGATGCAGGCGCGCGCCGAAGACGACTCCGAGCAGGCCGTGATCCGCTGCCCCGCGCAATTCGCGTCATGCCCCGAGCCCGTCCCGGTGCCGGCCCGGGCACTGGGCCTGGATACCGCTGCTATTCTTCGCGAGTTGGGCACCCGCTAAGCGCCTAGCGGGCCCGGACATTCCCAGTTCGCCAAGCTGCCGGGTCGC
>CAIPNM010000438.1 GCA_903866395.1 uncultured bacterium | reverse complement strand
TCAACGACCCATTGATGCCCGGTCTGGGTGGCCAGCGCATTGGCGAGCGCGCGCGTCATCATGTCTGCAGGGCCACCGGCAGCGAAGGGGACGACCATTCGGATGGGCCGGGACGGAAAGCCGGATTGGGCTCGAACGGACCCGGCGAGTGCAGCCACTGAAGCTGCAAGCGATGCGCGTAGCAGGCTGCGTCGGCGATTGAGATGGACGGGGCGGGACAACAGGGTCATAAGAACTCCGGTCGGTTTCTTTCACTCAACACCGTTGACGGTGTCAATGGTTTTGTATTCCGCGGGGGAAGTGATTTCGAGGAGCTCTACGTCAGGCGACCAATCGATCACGCTATGCGATAGCCCGGGTGGGATGACATGGCAGTCGCCAGCCTTGAGGGTATGTTCGCCGTGACCGACATAGCCGAAGCGAACCCACCCGTTCAGGACATAGACGAACAGGACATCGAGCTCGGTGTGCTTGTGCTCGCCGATCGGCGGCTTGGCTCCGGGCGCTGCGCGAATGACATGTGCGTCGTACGCTCCGCCTGTTGCTTTGTCGACGCCCAGTTGGCGATAGAGGAACATGGGCCGTGGCGCGCCGTTGTTTGCGTGGAGCGGCGCGAATTGGGTGTCCTCCAGATGAGTGATCATGAGGCTCTGTTTGAAGGCGGTGTCCTGCATGGTGCGGCTCCTGCGGTTTATTTGGATGGATACCAGGTGGCGCTGCGCTTGGCATGAAACGATGCCAGCCCCTCGCGCGCCTCATCGGATTGGCGCTTGCTAGCGTGCTGATCGACCAGGCGATGAAAGTCACGTTCGGAAAGATCCGACCACGCGTACTCGAGCGCAACCTGTTTGGTGAGGGCGTTGGCGTGCGGCGCGTTCTGAAGCAGTGCGTCCACCATGCGCTCACCGGCCGCCTGAAGCTCGGCAAGCGGCACCACCTGATGCAGGAGTCCGATTCGAAGCGCCTCTGCCGCATCAAATCGTTCGCCAGTGAGTGCATAGCGGCGAACCTGCCGGACGCTGATGGCGTCGTTTAACTGCGGGATGATGATGCCGGCCATCATGCCCCAGCGGGTTTCAGCGATTGAAAACCGCGCGTTATCGGCGCCGATCACGATATCGCATGAAGCAATCAGCCCCGTGCCCCCGCCAAAACACGCGCCCTGCACCAGCGCGACCGTGGGAAGCGGCAGGTGGTTTAGTTGGTGCATCAGGTTCGCCACTGCGTGCGATGCCTGAACATTGTGGGCAGGGGATTGCTGGCGAACCGACTCGAGCCAGTCGAGGTCGGCCCCAGCCTGGAAATGACGGCCCTCTCCGCGGATGACCAGAACGCGCAGGTCGGTGCGGTCGCGCAGCGTATCAAGACTGGCGGTGGCGGCTGCAATGAGCGCACCGTCATAGGCGTTACCAACATCGGGGCGATTGAGTGTGAGCGTGGCAACGCCACGGGCATCGACAGAAGTCAGAACCGGGGGATGTTGCATGAGCAATAAGGCGAAGATAAATGGGGGAAGACGGCGGGTCAGCGAACTGCGATCTGCATGGAGCCGATGCGTTCGACATGGGCTTCGATCACATCCCCCGGTTTAACCGGGCCCACGCCCGCCGGGGTGCCGGTATAGATGAGATCGCCTGGTTCGAGCGTGTAATAGGCACTGGTGAATTCGATGAGCTTGGGCAGATCGAACACCATCGAAGCGGTGGATGTTTTTTGGCGCAATTCACCATTGACCGTGAGGTGCATGTTCACGTTGGCAGGGTCGCCAAATTCGTCGGCCGTGACCATCCAGGGCCCGAGCACCGCATAGGTGTCGATTGATTTCCTGAAGTCGGGAAACTGCGGGCCGCGCAGGGTCATGTCAAGACCAATTGAATAACCCGCCACATAAGACAGCGCCTCATGACGGCCGATTCGCGTGCCGCGCTTGCCGATGACTGCGACGAGTTCGAGCTCGTGATCGTTTCGGTTCTCGATGTCGGTGTGGGGCGTTCTGAGGGTGACGCCCTCGGCTGGGCCCACCAATGCAGAGGTGGCCTTGAGAAACATTCCCCAGCGCGCAATGGTGGCGCTCGCCATGTCACGTCCGTGGGCGACGCTCTGGTCTGCTGCGGTTTCCGCAACATGATCGAGATAGTTGATGGGGGCGCCGACGATCTTGCCTGGATTGGCAACGGGCGGCAGAAGCTTCACTTTGGAGAGCTGTAGCCGGCGGGCGGACTTCATCACGGTGCGGATTGCGCTGCGCACCGCGGGGAGGCTTGCGATGAGCGCGTCATGCCGCGGCAGCGGGTAGCTCTTGCTGATTCGTACCCGCTCCATTGCAGGCGTGACATCGGCGACAACACCCGCCTCGAGATCGACCACACCCAGACGGTTATTGTTGAATCGGCAAAGTTTCATGAGATTTGCTCCGCGGTCGCATCACAAGGCTAGTGAGCCTACGACACCCGTGCGGCAATGGCAATCGGGGCGAAGCTGGATTGAGATTGCTCGGGCCCTAGGCTAACCGAGAATCGGCGGGTCGGTTGCGTCATCAATCTGGCGGGCCGCGTGCAGAGCCGCCAGATAGCCCATGGCCATCCCAGGACCGAGTGTAGCGCCGCCGCCAGGGTAATCGCCGCCCATGAGATTGGAGGCATCGTTACCGGCTGCGTACAAACCAGCGATTGGATGTCCTGTGTGATCGAGCACGCGGGCACGGTGGTCGATGTCGAGCCCGAGCAGAGTGCCGAGTTCGC
This sequence comes from uncultured bacterium, assembly GCA_903866395.1. Taxonomy (GTDB): domain Bacteria; phylum Pseudomonadota; class Gammaproteobacteria; order Burkholderiales; family Burkholderiaceae_E; genus SYIM01. The sequence continues at coordinate 2,305 of CAIPNM010000438.1, read as the reverse complement.
CAATGTGCAGACGGACCGCATAGAACGGCGCGCTTTCGATCGGAGCCAGGCAGGGATTGGGGCGATGCGAGGCGTCCCCGTTGTACTGGTTGTAAAGATTTGAGCCCTTTCCGAACGCGGGGTCGTGGCCGGCGCGCGCATGCTCGTTGAATATCTTGACGGTTTCCACAAATTCGCTCACCGGCAGGTTGAGCGTGCGCGCGAGCTCGCCGATTGAGTGCGCGCGGATCAGATAGCCGCTTCGAATATGTTCCCCAAACGGGAGCGGATGGGGCCTTGCCGCCCCCATGCCATAGCGTCGCATGGCGCGGTGATCCGCAATCAGGTAGGCGGTGACATCCTCTTCGGTTTCGCAGGCCGCAATCATCGCCTGACCGAAGTCGTGGTACGAGGAGGCCTCATTGACGAAGCGCTGCCCCGATCGGTTCACCGCGATGAAGCCCGGCTTCTGCCGGTCGATGAGGTGCGGGAAATTGACGTGTGTGCCATCGCCTTTCGGGATGCGCGACACCGGCGCCCAGCAGGCGGCATGGCGTTGATGAAGATTGAGCCGGGCGCCTACCGCTTCGGCCGCGCGCAGCGCATCGCCGGTCAAGCTGGCGGGCACTGGAGAGTGATGCGCCTGGCCGCGCGCTGCGTGAGGAAACAACTGTTGTTGACGCTGCCGATCGTGAGAGAAACCCCCGGTTGCCAGAACGACGCCACGCGACGCAATCATCCGGCGAGGGCCGTCTGCGGTAGTGACCTGGACGGCGACGACGCGACCATCGCGGACCTCGAGCGACTCAAGTCCGCAGGAGGTGAAGATGTCTGCTCGGTTTTCGAGGGCAGACAGCATGAGTCGGGCCACGAGCGCGTTGCCATTGGAAAGATCCATCGGTCGATGGTGGACGATCAGATCGCGGAAGTGGCGAGCAAGCTTGCGTGCAACAAACCGGAATGATTCGAATGAGCGAAGCGCATTTAGAAAGTGCTTGAGGTCGGGCCCAGGTTTGATCATCAGCCCGAGAAAGGTCATTTCGCGCAGAGGCGGTCGCAGTCGGCTGATCTGGGCGCCCAGGCGTCTGCCGTCAAAGGGCAGGGGATGAATCGTTCGGCCTTCGTGTGCTGCACCCGGGATGTCCGGACGGTAGTCGGGGCGCCCCGCGGCGTAGCTGAATCGGACCGCGGCACGGTCTTCCATGAAGCGGAGCATCCGCGGCGCGTGCGTGATGAATGCCGCCACGAGGTCGGGGCGAAAGCATGCCCCAGCGCAGTGACGCAGGTATTCCCACGCGGCCTCGGGCGTGTCGTGCACGCCCGCTCCCGACGCAAGATGGTTACAGGGAATCCAGACACCACCCGCCGAGATCGCTGTGGTTCCCCCCAACACAGGCGCCTTCTCGATCACGGCAGTTTTGAGACCGAGGACGGCTGCGGTGACTGCCGCACTCAGGGCGGCTGCGCCAGACCCCACGACGATCAGGTCGTATTGACTCTCAGGCGCGGGGAGGTCAGCCGAGGGGGCGATCGATGAGTGCATGGCAGATGGCGTGGAGATAGATCGGAGTTGCAACGATGGCCACTCTGGCCCCGAAGCGTCCGACCTGCCGGTATGCAGTTTCAGAAAGTGGAACCGCTTTATGGTGGGTCACTTCAGTCGTTACGCTCTTTAATTGACGGGCTAGCCCGCTCCTGCCATAAACCCAAGCTTCTGCACGCGAAGGGTGAGGGGCATAACTTGAAGCGGGATCTTGTGATCATGGGTGGCGGACTGGCGGGGCTGTCGGCTGCAGTTCGCGCTCGCCAACTGGGGATGTCGGTGGCGGTGCTCGATCAGGGTAGCGGTGACCGGTATCTCTGTAACTCGCGGTACTCGGGCGGCATCCTGCACCTTGCATTCAGGGATGTGGCAGATGATCCAGCGTCGCTGCGGGCTGCGATGAACGAGGCCACCAGCGGGTTCATCGACCCGTCACTCGCCACACTACTCTCCGAGAATGCGCTGCGATCTGTGCACTGGTTGCGTGATCAGGGCGTCCGGTTCATCCGTAATCCGCAGGTGGTCTGGCAGCGCTGGGTGCTCGCGCCGCCGCGTGCGATCACCGGAGGGCTCGACTGGGAGGGCAGGGGGCCGGACCTGGCGCTTCGGACCTTGCTCGCAAAATTTCGCGAATTGGGTGGCGAACTTGCACTCGAAACCCGAGTAGACCAGGCGCTGGTGCACGAGGGCCGATGCGTAGGCGTTCGCGCGCATCAAGCGGGGCGCGAGCTTGTTTATGAGGCCGGCGCCGTCCTCGTCGCCGATGGCGGATTCCAGGCTAAC
>CAIPNM010000437.1 GCA_903866395.1 uncultured bacterium | reverse complement strand
GGCTTCTTCCGCCGCTGGCGGACTCAGCCTCGCATTCCATCTGCCGTTTGCCTCAGAAGCACTCGCGCAGGGCGCGGCCACACCCGAGGTGAACGCCTGGGTGGTGATCAAGCCCGATGACACCGTGGTGGTGCGAATCGCCCGCTCTGAAATGGGCCAGGGCACGCTCACCGGTCTCGCGCAGATGGTTGCCGAGGAACTCGGTTGCGATTGGGCCAAGGTCACCACCGAACAGCCCACGCCCGGCGCAAACCTGGCGCGCAAACGCATCTGGGGCAATTTCTCCACCGGTGGCAGCCGCGGTATCCGCGAGTCGCAGGATTATGTCCGCAAGGGCGGCGCAGCTGCCCGCATGATGCTGGTTCAGGCTGCTGCCAATGAGTGGGGCGTGCCCGCCGCGCAGTGCAGCGTGAACAAGGGGGTGATTTCGCACGCTGCGAGTGGGCGTAGCACCACCTACGGCAAGGTTTCGGCAGCGGCTGCCAAACTGAATCCGCCCACCGAAGTGCCGCTCAAGGACTCCAAAGATTGGCAGATTCTGGGTAAGCGCCTGGCGCGTCTGGACACCGCCGACAAGGTCAACGGCAAGCAGGTCTATGGGGCTGACCTCACCATGCCAGGCATGCTGAACGCCGCCATCCGCAAGTGCGAGGTCTTCGGCGGGAAAGTCGTGAGTTTTGATGCGGCGGCCATCGAGAAGCGCCCCGGTGTTCGCAAGGTCGTGAAGGTGCATGACGACGCGGTAGCGGTGGTCGCAGATACCTGGTGGCAGGCCAAGACCGCGCTCGATGCACTGCCCATCAAATGGGATCTCGGGCAGCATGCCAACGCATCGAGCGAGTCATTTGCCAAGGTGATGCAGGCGGGCCTTGATGCCAGCGACGCGGTGATCGGTAACAGCAGCGGCGATGCCAAGGGCGCGATTGCGTCGGCGGCGCGCCGCGTTGAAGCGGTCTATGCCTATCCGCACCAGAACCATGCCTGCATGGAACCCATGAACGCAGTGGCGCGCTTCACCGCCGACCGCTGCGAGGTCTGGACACCCACCCAGAACGGCGAGGCGGCGCTCGCCGCAGCGTCGGAAAGTTCGGGTCTGCCCGCGGCCAAGTGCGAGGTCTACAAGATCAATCTGGGTGGCGGGTTCGGGCGGCGTGGCGCGGTGCACGACTGGGTGCGGCAGGTGGTGGCCATTGCCAAGGAGATGCCCGGCACGCCGGTGAAGCTTCTCTGGAGCCGCGAGGAAGACATGCTCCATGGCCGGTTCCATCCGGTCACCCAGTGCAAGCTCACGGCGGGGCTCGATGCGTCGGGCAACATCACCGGCCTGCACATGCGGATCTCCGGGCAGTCGATTCTCGCGGGCGTTTTCCCGCAGAACATCAAGGACGGCAAAGACCCGGTGGTCTTCCAGGGCCTGAACGAGGGCGGCGGCGAGGCGATGATCGGCTACAGCTTCCCGAACGTGCTGATCGATCACGCCATGCGCAATCCGCATGTGCCGCCAGGTTTCTGGCGCGGGGTCAATCTCAACCAGAACGCCATTTACCTCGAGTGCTTCATTGACGAGATCGCGGCGGCGACCAATCAGGATCCGCTCGAGCTGCGCCGTAAGCTCATGGTCAAGCATCCGAAGCATCTGGCGGTGCTGAACGCGGCGGCCGAGCGCTCAGGATGGGGCAAGCCCGCCCCTGATGTGGATGGCCAGAAGGTGTTCCGCGGACTCGCCCAGACCCACGGCTTTGGCAGCTATGTCGCGGCCTGTGCCGAGGTGTCGGTCAATGCCGAGGGAGAACTTCGTGTGCATCGCATCGTGGCCGCTACAGACTGCGGTCATGCGGTCAATCCGCAGCAGATCGAGGCGCAGATCGAGGGCTCTTTTGTCTACGGGATGTCGGCGTTCTTCGGTCAGTGCACGGTGAAAGACGGTCGAATCGAGCAGACCAACTTCAACACCTATCCCGTGATGCACATGCGGCACATGCCCAAGGTGGAGAGCATCGTCATGCCTTCGGGCGGGTTCTGGGGTGGCGTGGGCGAGCCCACGATTGCAGTGGCGGCGCCGGCGGTGATGAACGCCATCTACGCAGCCACGGGCAAGCGTGTCCGCCATCTGCCGCTTACCGGGCAGAGTCTGAAGCGCGCCTGACGCCCAGGCGGTTCCGTCCGACATTCGCGCTCCTGGTCCCCTCAGGGACTGGGAGCGCGGATGGCGTTCGGTGGGCGGTTTCCCATGCGGTTTAATCGAATGCCCCGGTCGCATCTCCACACCCGCGCATGGGCGCTTGTGCGCGGGGTTGGGTTTGCGGTCGGGCTCGCGACCCTCCCGGCAGCATGGGCCGAGCCTTCACTGCCGCGACCGCCGGGTGTCGCGCCGGGTGATCCCGACCGTGGGCGTGAGCTGGTGGCGGACCGTCAACGAGGGCTTTGTCTTCTTTGCCACAGCGCACCGGTGGGCGATGCGCGCCAACAGGGCAATCTGGCGCCGCCGCTTGCGGGCGTGGGTGGCCGGTTGGATGAGGCGGAACTTCGACTTCGGATTCATGATTCGCGACAGGTCAACCCGGAGTCTCTGATGCCAGCCTATGGCGTGGTCGATGCCGCGCCAAGGGTGGCGCAGGCGTGGCGCGGCAAGACGATCTTTAGCGCGCAGCAGATCGAAGATGTGGTGGCCTGGCTCGTGACTCTCAAATGAGCGGAGGGTGTCTTGAAACAGTTTGATCGACCCGTAGAGAGGGCGCTTCAGCCTGCACGAAGGCAGATGCTGGGCGGTACGCTGGCGGGTGTCGTCGGCGGGGCTGTCCCTACGATGCTCCGTACCGGTGCGGCCACCGGAGCCTGGCTCGCGAGCGCGCCTGCTGCGCTCGCGTCCACCGCGGTCAGCCCGTCGCAGCCCGAAGCCGCGCCGTCTCTCGAGGCGGCGATCCGGGCGTTCACCGGAGGCGCGCCGGTTCGTGCCGGCAAAGTGCGCGTTCAGATTGCGCCGCTGGTCGATAACGGCAACACGGTGCCGCTCTCGGTGACCGTGGACCACCCCATGCGCCCGGACGACCACGTGGCGGCAATCGCCGTGTTCAGCGAACGCAATCCGCAGCACGAGGTGGCGAGCTTTGGGCTGAGTCCGCGCAATCCCGCGGCCAAGGTGTCCACGCGAATTCGCCTGGCCACCTCGCAAAAACTGGTGGCGGTCGCGCGTTTGTCGGATGGCAGCCACTGGTCGGGCGAGGTCGACGTGATCGTCACGCTCGCTGCCTGCATCGAGGACTGACGCGATGGCCGCACGAACCCTGATCGATATGCCGCGTGAGGTCAAACGCGGAGAGGCCTTCGAGATCCGCGTGATGATCGGCCACCCGATGGAAACCGGCTATCGCCGCGGCTCGGATGGCGAGCGACTGCCCCGTGACATCCTCACCGAGTTTCGCTGTGTGTTCGAGGGCGAAGCAGTTTTCAGTGCGCGGCTCTACCCGGCCATCTCGGCGAATCCTTACCTGTCCTTCGGAATGGTGGCTGACCGCAGCGGAGAGCTGGTGTTCAGCTGGCGCGGCGATCGCGGTTTCGCGCATACCGAGCGGGTGGCGCTCGTGGTGGTGTGAGAGCGATCCGCCGCCGTTGGCAGGCGGTCCTCTTCTTCCTCTTAGTGCAGCTCGGATCGGTTGCCGGCGATGCCTGGGCGCAAGCGGCCGACTCGCGCCGCTCTGGCTTTGACTTCATGAGTGCCGCCACGCAGGCGCTTCAGCGCGATGAAGCGCAGAACCCGGTCATGCTATGGGTGTCAGATGGTGCGCGCCGATGGCGTGATGCGTCCGCGGGTCGTGCCTGCTCTGGTTGTCACGGCGTGGCCGAGCAGTCCATGCGGGGTGTTGCCGCGCGCTATCCCGCCTGGGACGACAAACTCGGTGAGCCCGTCAACCTGCAAAAGCGCATCAATCTCTGTCGCGAGCGGCACCAGGCGCAGCCGCTTCTGGGCTCGGAAGATGATGCGATGCTGGCGTTGGAATCCTACGTGGCGATGCAGTCGCGAGGCGTTCCAATTGTCCGGCCCGATGATTCAAGGCTTGCCGAGTCGCTCGAGCGAGGGAGCAGGCTTTACACCAGCCGGATTGGGCAGCTGGCCTTATCTTGCGCGCACTGCCACGACCAGCTTGCGGGCGGCCGGTTGGGGGGAAGCCCGATTCCTCAGGGGCATCCGACCGCCTACCCGATCTATCGCTTGCAGTGGCAATCGGCCGGGTCGCTCGCGCGACGCCTGCGCGGCTGCTTTGCCGGGGTGCGCGCCGAGCAGCCCAGTCCGATGAGCCGCGACATGATCGAACTCGAACTGTTTCTGGCGGCGCGGGCGGCGGGTATGCTGCATGAAGGGGCGGGCGTGCGGCCTTAGCGAGCCTCTCGTGCATGAACTGGAGAGCGATCGATGAGTGCTTCAACCCACGAGGTCTTCAATCAGTCATCGGCACTGGTTGATTTCAACTTATTCGACTCTGATCCTGCACTGCGCACGCATGCGGCAGCACAGGGTGCCGCGGAGTCGTTTCCAGACCTCAGCCGTCTTGGGGCGGTCCTCGGGCGGGCCGAGGTGCTTGAACTGGGGCGCCTTGCCAACGAGTACCCGCCCAGGCTTCGGACCCACGATCGCTTTGGCGAGCGGGTCGATGAGGTGGAGTTCCATCCGGCCTGGCATGAGTTGATGTCGCGTCTGATCGGGGAAGCCACGCACTGCTCGCCCTGGCTCGCACCAGGGCCGGGCAGCCAGGTGGCGAGGGCAGCGCGTTACCTGATGTTTGCCCAGGTGGAAAACGGCAGCCAGTGTCCGGTCACCATGACCTATGCGGCCGCGCCGGTGCTGGCCAAAGCGCCCGCGCTTGCCGATTGGCATGCAAAGCTCCTCTCGCTTCGCTACGATCCGAGGACGCTGCCGCTCGCCGACAAGCTTGGCGTCACGATTGGCATGGGGATGACCGAAAAGCAGGGTGGCTCTGACGTGCGCGCCAACACCACCACCGCGCAGTTTGCCGGCATCAGTCAGTGGGGAAGCGAATACCGGCTCACCGGGCACAAGTGGTTCATGTCGGCGCCGATGTGCGATGCGTTCCTGGTGCTTGCCCGGACTGAAGACGACTCGCCCGCCTCCCTCAGCTGTTTTCTTCTGCCGCGGCGCCTGCCCGACGGCAGCCGGAACGCCATTCATATTCAGCGCCTGAAGGACAAACTCGGCAACCGGTCGAACGCCTCCTCGGAGGTTGAATTTCGGGGTGCGTCGGCCTGGCTTGTGGGCGAGGCCAGTCGCGGCATTCCCACGATTCTTGAAATGGCCTCGTTGACCCGGCTGGACTGCGCCCTGGGCTCGGCAGGCGTGATGCGCGCTGCGAGCGCCCACGCGCTTCACCATGCACGCGGTCGCAGCGTGTTTGGTCGGCCGCTGGTGGATCAGCCGCTCATGCGACAGGTGCTTGCCGATCTGGCGCTTGAAACCGAGGCAGCGGTTGCCGTGGCTCTCCGATTGGCGCGTGCGCTCGACGATGCGGCTGATCCCCTCGAGCGCGCGCTCGCCCGCATCGGCACCCCGATTGCCAAATACTGGGTGTGTAAGCGTGGTCCGGCGCTTGCGGCGGAGGCCATGGAGGTGCTGGGCGGAAATGGCTACACCGAGGAGGCGCCGCTCGCCCGGCTTTACCGTGAGCTGCCGGTCAATTCCATCTGGGAGGGGTCGGGCAATGTGATGTGCCTTGATGTGCTGCGCGCGCTGTCGCGAGAGCCCCAGACCCGTGAGGCATTGCTCGCAGAATTCTCGCTCGCACGGGGTGCTGACTCCCGCTACGACCGACGCCTCGCCGCGCTGGCGCGCGACCTTGCGGGCCCTCTTGAGGAAGCCTCAGCCCGGCATCTGGTGGGTCGCCTTGCGCTTCAGTGGCAGGCCGCGCTCCTCCTCCAGCACTCCCCCGCAGCGCTCGCCGACGCGTTCTGCGCGAGCCGGCTGGGTGACGATGCGATGGCGGGCTTCACTTTCGGCGCGTTGCCCACAGGATGGGATGCCGGTGCGATTGCCGCACGGGTGCTCGCGTAAGCCCGCGAGCCTGGAGAGTGGCTTTTGCGCGCTTGACGCGTGCTCACACTCAGGCGACCCGACCCCGCTCAGTCGTGAGTGAGAGCCAGGCAATGAGTTCTTGCGGCTCGCGGATTAGATGGTCTGCCCCCCAGCGTTCGGGCGGGTGGTCGGCACCGCAATAGCCGTAGGCGGCTGCCACCGTGCGCATTCCAGCTGCGCGTCCTGCTTCGATATCCCGCAGATCATCGCCGATATACACGCAACGTGCCGCGTTCACGCCGGCAAGTTGCGCGCCATGCAGGAGCGGCGCGGGATGTGGTTTCGCGTGCGGTGTGGTGTCACCGCCGATGGCGCAGACCGACCGGTCTGCAAGGCCTAAACCGGCAACGATGGGCCGCACCAGACGCTCGATTTTATTGCTGATCACTCCCCAACGGATGCCCGCCGAGTCGAGTGCGGCCAACACCTCGGGCATGCCATCAAAGAGCCGGGTACGCGCCAGCATGCCGGCTTCGTAACGCTGCATGAAGTCGAGCCGAACGGCCTCGTAGGCGTCATCGCCTGGCTTCAAACCCAGGCCGCGGCCGATCAGCCCCCTTGCGCCCATGGACGCGAGGGGACGCAGATCGTGATCGTCCAGAGGCGTCAACCCCTGCTCGGCCCGCATCGCATGAATCGGTGCGGCCAGATCACCAGCGGTGTCGGCAAGCGTGCCGTCCAGATCAAAAAAAACCGCCTGAGGCCAGAGTTGAGCAGTCATCGTTGCGCCTCAATCGGTTGCGGGGCGCCTGAAGGCGGCCAGGTAGTTCACAGAAAGATCGCCTGACTGCAGCCGGTAGGTTTGCGTGAACGGGTTGTAGGTCATGCCCATGAGGCTGTGAACCTGCAGGCCCGCGCGCCGTGCAGCCGCGTCCATTTCTGAAGGGCGAATGAATTTCGCGTAGTCATGGGTGCCGCGAGGAAGTAAACGCAGCACATATTCAGCGCCGACGATCGCAAACAGAAACGACTTGGGATTGCGATTGAGGGTGGAAAAAAACACCCATCCGCCCGGCTT
>CAIPNM010000436.1 GCA_903866395.1 uncultured bacterium | reverse complement strand
CTCGAGCGATGCGGTCTGCAGTCGCGGGCCAGCCTGTCATTCGCGCGCCTATCGGCCGGCCAGCGACACCGCCTGTCGCTCGCGCGTCTGGCTGGCGCAAGGCGCCAGCTCTGGTTGCTCGATGAACCGACCACCGCGCTCGATGGCGCCGGTCAGGCACTGTTCGGACGACTGCTCGCCGAACACCTCAAACGCGGCGGCTGCGCCGTGATCGCCACCCATCTGCCCATCGCGTGCGATCAGGTTGCTCTCGAACTGGATCTTGGCACGCGCAGCGGCACCGCGCCGGACAGCACGCGCTGATGCCGCTCCCGGCAACCACCGAACCCGCCAGCGCCCTCGGGGCGCTCGCCTGGGCCTGCTCACGAGACCTGCGGATCGCGCTACGCCACCGTGGCGAAGTAGCCCTGGTGCTGGTGTTCTTTCTGCTGGTCGGCTCGATGTTTCCCCTCGCCATGGCGCCCGATCCCACGCTGCTGCGCGCGATCGCGCCGGGCATCGCCTGGGTGAGCGCGCTCCTTGCCACCCTGCTCAGCCTGCCACGGCTCTTCGCGGCCGATCACGCCGACGGCACCCTCGAGCAGTTGCTGCTCGCGCCGGCGCCGCTCGCGGCCCTGCTCGCTGGCAAGGTGCTGGCGCACTGGCTCACCACGGCCGCGCCGCTGGTGCTGCTGTCGGGCCTGGCGGGATTGCAGTTTGATCTCGACCCGGAGGGAATAGCGATCCTTGCAGCCAGCCTGCTGCTGGGCACCCCCCTACTCACCTGGCTGGGCGCCATTTCGGCGGCCCTCACCCTCGGGGCCCGGGGCGGCTCCACCCTGCTCGGTCTCCTGGTGCTGCCGCTCGCGGTTCCGGTGCTGATCTTCGGCGCCGGATCGGTTGAGGCGGCCAGCGCCGGCCTCGGCGCCGAGGCTCATTTATCGCTGCTTGCGGCGGGATCCATCCTGGCCAGTATGGTCGGTCCGGCGACCCTGGCGCTGGCGGTTAGAATCGCTTTTGAATGACATGGCAGCAATCAACTGGTTCCGTTTCGCCTCGCCCGCCTCGTTCTATCCCCTGGCGGGCAAACTGACCGGCCTGTTCGGCTGGGTCGCGGTGCTGCTCGCCATCGCGGGCCTCTACGTGGGGTTTGTCATCGCGCCCACCGACGCGCAGCAAGGCGAGTCCTACCGCATCATCTTCATCCATGTGCCGGCGGCCTGGATGGCCATGTTCATTTATGTGGTGATCGCGTTCTGGTCGGTGTTTTCGCTTGCGCTTAACGCCCGCCTGCCCGCCATGATGGCGCAGGCGCTCGCCCCGACCGGCGCACTGTTCGCATTCATTGCGCTCTGGACCGGCGCCTTCTGGGGCCGGCCCACCTGGGGCACCTACTGGGTCTGGGACGCGCGGCTCACCTCGACCCTGGTGCTGCTGTTCCTGTATCTGGGCCTGATCGCGCTGCGCTCGGGCATTGATGATCCTCGCCGCGCTGACCGCGCCTGCGCGCTGCTCGCGCTAGTCGGCGTGGTCAATGTTCCGATCATCTATTTTTCGGTGCGCTGGTGGAACACGCTCCATCAGGGTGCCACCATTTCAATGAGCGCAGCACCCAAAATGGCGCAGACCATGCTCACCGCTATGCTGCTCATGACCTTCTCTGCCTGGGCCTACGCCATCGCCACGGCCTTTCACCGGGTACGCACCATCATCCTCGAGCGCGAGGCCCTGAGCGACTGGGTCGGCCAAATCGTCGACCCATCGGTATCGGGGCAACCGGGCGCCGCACACGCCGAGCGTCGGCCATGAGCCAGTGGCTATCCATGGGCGGACACGGCTTCTTCATCTGGAGTTCCTACGGCATGCTGGCGCTCGCGCTGGTCATTGAAATCATGGTCCTGCGCCGGTCGCGGCGAAGCGCCTCCGACCGGGTACGCGCCATGCGCGCCGACGCCAAACAGCCATGAAGCCCCGTCATCGCCGCCTCGTCTGGATTCTTGCCGGGCTGCTCGCGCTGGCGGTCGCCACCTCGCTGGTGCTCAATGCTTTTCGCAGCAACCTGGTGTTTTTCTTCACGCCCAGCGAAGTGGCGCAGGGTAAGGCGCCCAGCGGCCGCGTGTTCCGGATTGGCGGACTCGTTGGCGAGGGCAGCGTCCAGCGCGACGGCACCACGGTGCGCTTCACGGTGACCGACAACGTTCAGACAATCAACGTGAGCTATACCGGCATTCTTCCCGACCTCTTCAAGGAAGGGCGAGGCGTGGTCGCCCAGGGACTCATCCAGTCCGACGGCAGTTTCCTCGCGCGTGAGGTGCTGGCCAAACACGACGAAAACTACATGCCACCCGAGGCCGCGGAAGCCCTGAAGCGGGCTGGGCATCCGGTGGGCGCACCTGAACAGTTCAAGCAGAAGCCAGCCAAACCATGATTGCTGAAGTCGGACATTTCGCGCTCACGCTCGCGCTCGCACTCTCGCTGGTACTGGCCATCCTGCCCATGGCCGGCAGCTTCCTGCCGGCTGGCCCCACGGCGCGTGCTTTCACCGACACCGCCCGGCCGATCGCGGTCGTGCTGTTTGGCCTCGTGCTGCTTGCCTTCATCTGCCTGGGCATGCTCTTTCTAGGCAACGACTTCACAGTGTCGCTGGTGGCCACGCATTCGAACCTCTCGCTTCCAGTGGCCTACCGGGTCGCCGCCACCTGGGGCTCTCATGAAGGCTCCATGCTGCTCTGGGTGCTGATGCTCGCTGGCTGGACGGCGGCGGTCGCGGCATTTTCCGCATCCTTACCGGCCGCGCTGCGGGTCAGGATCCTGTCGGTGATGGGCGCGATCACCACCGGATTTCTCCTGTTTCTGCTGTTCACCTCCAATCCCTTCGAGCGGATGATCCCGCCGCCCGCCGATGGCCGCGACCTGAATCCGCTTCTTCAGGATCCGGGCATGGTGTTTCACCCGCCCCTCCTCTACATGGGCTATGTCGGGCTGTCGGTGGCGTTCGCATTCGCGGTCGCCGGCCTGATCGGTGGGCGCTTCGATGCAGCCTGGGCGCGCTGGGCCAGGCCCTGGACCACGGTGGCGTGGGCTTTCCTCACCTTGGGTATCGCGCTCGGATCGTTCTGGGCCTACTACGAACTCGGCTGGGGAGGCTGGTGGTTCTGGGATCCGGTTGAAAACGCTTCGTTCATGCCCTGGCTGGTCGCCACCGCGCTGATTCATTCACTCGCCGTCACAGAGAAGCGGGGCGCCTTCCGCAGCTGGACCGTTCTGCTCGCCATCCTTGGCTTTAGTCTCAGCCTGCTCGGCACCTTCCTCGTCCGTTCAGGGGTGCTGACCTCGGTGCATGCGTTTGCCACCGACCCCACCCGCGGTGTCTTCATCCTGGTGTTCCTTGCCCTGGTGATCGGTGGGTCGCTCCTCCTTTATGCCTGGCGCGCACCCGCGCTCGGTTCGGGCAGTGGCTTTGCGCTCGTTTCACGCGAGTCAATGCTGCTTGCCAACAACGTGGTGCTGATTGTGGCCATGGCCGCGGTGCTGCTCGGCACGCTCTACCCCCTCGCGCTCGACACCCTGGGCATGGGAAAAATCTCGGTCGGCCCCCCTTATTTCGAAGCCGTCTTCTATCCGCTCATGGCCCCTGCCATGTTTCTGATGGTGATCGGACCGCTTGCGCGCTGGAAACAGGCGCCGCTGCCCGACATTGCCCGGCGCCTGCGCTGGGCGCTCGCGGTCGCTATCGCTGCGGCACTGCTGCAACCGCTCACCACCGACGCGGGCTTTCGCCCGATTGCAGCAAGTGGTCTCGCCTTCGGGCTGTGGATTGCAGCTGGCGTGTCGATTGCGGCGCTCGAGATGCTCCGTGATTCAAACGGCCGGCTGCGGCTGTCACGCGCACGGCTGCATCCTGCATCGGTCTGGGGCATGCAGCTCGCCCACCTGGGCGTTGCGGTGTTCGTGATTGGCGTCACCCTGGTGAAGAGCAGCGAAAGCGAGCGGGAATTGAAACTCGCGCCCGGCCAGTCGGTCGAAGTGGGTGGCTGGCGGGTCGATTTCAAGGATCTGCGAACCGTAACCGGCCCGAACTATGACGCCATGCGCGGGCGCTTCGAGCTTCGTCGCGCCTCCGACGCGGCCTCGGCCCCCGCGCGCGCTGTGATGCTGCCCGAAAAGCGCGTCTATCGCGCACAGCGAATGCCTATGACCGAAGCGGCGATCGACCGCAGCCTCTGGCGGGATGTCTACATCTCAATGGGCGAACCATTAAGCGGTAACGACTGGGCCATCCGGGTTCATGTGAAGCCTTTCGTCAACTGGATCTGGCTCGGCTGTGTATTGATGGCACTTGG
>CAIPNM010000435.1 GCA_903866395.1 uncultured bacterium | reverse complement strand
TTTTCCCGGCGGTTGGTTTCGGGTGTGGTGGGCGCGCACAGACCCATGGTGTAGCTCGCGCAGAGCTCACCGCCATGCACCGCCGGGTGATGCAGGAAGTCGTTGTAGCGGCCGGGTGCGTAGGCGGCGGCCTCCAGCCCAACAATGCCGCGAAGCTCGCGCTGATAATCAACCGCCATCTTGAGCACAATCGCCCCGCCCATCGAGCAGCCCATGATGACTGGACGATCGAGGTCCAGCCCCTTCCAGAAGGCCCGGATCATGTCGGCATAGAGCTGCGAGGTGAGCTGATATTTGCGCAGCCACCACTGATCGGGCGGGTTTGAGCGCCCGTGATAGGGAAGATCAAACGCCAGCACCCTGAACTTGCTGGTGACATCGGTATCGTTCAGCAGATGCCGCCACTGTCGCGAGTCGGCCCCTGCAGTGTGCAGACAAATGAGCGGCACGCCCTCGCCTGCTTCCTCGAAAAAAATGCGATGGGCTTCGCCCTGGATATCGACCGTGACATAACGGCCGCTGATCGGTTCGAGGCGGTTCATGCGGCTTCCTTTCGCATCAGGTTCATCATCCGCTGCAGTGCGCGGCCGTTCTGCATGGCAACCAGACCATCCCCCTCCAGCACAAACTCGGGCACGCGCATCAGCATGGCGAAGAAGTCGTTATAGAGCGGCGGCGGCGTGGCACTCACAAACTTGGCCCAGGTGTCCATCGGCGCCCGGAACCCGAAAGCCGGCCGGGCATCAAAGCGCGGCGCGAAATTGATCTGGCTGATGCGCCCCTGCTCAACCGTGAGCACGCGGCGGGTATCACCCACAGTGATCGAGAAACGCGCACTGAACCAGTTGCCGATCACCGCGAGTTCGCGATCGGCGTTGACGCGGGCCTGATAGGCCCTGAACCAGTCTTCATCAGGAAAGGCTGACATGGTGGAGTCCTTGAAACGGAATAGAGGGAGAGCTTGAATCAGTCGGCGATTGGATCGGCATCCAGCCTCACCGCAACACCACGTAGCGCATCACTGGGCGCCGGATAGCGCTTCATCACCAGCGGATCGTGGCCAGGAATGACATGCGCCGGAGAACTGGCAAGCGAATACACGCGCCGATAGGCCTCATGCATGTCGGCCTGGTTATAGATGAGCGGAAACGGCCGATCGGACTCGATGTTCGCGTAGAAATGCGAGGCGTCGCTCGCAAGCACCACCCAGCCGCGGCGGGTATGGACGCGCACCACCTGTAACCCCATCGTATGGCCGCCCACCCGGTGGAGCGTGATACCTGGCGCGATTTCATCGTCACCATCATGAAAGCACACGCGGTCCTCGAACACCCGGTCGACCATGGCTTTCACGTCATTCACATCGAACGGAAAACGCATGGGCTTGAAACACATGCAGCGCCCGGTTGCGAACTGCATCTCGCGGTCCTGCAGGTGGTAGCGCGCCCGCCGGAAGAGCTGCGCATTGCCGGCGTGGTCGTAATGCATATGCGAGATGATCACATCGCTCACCGACTCGGGATCGATGCCTAGCAGTGACAACCCCTGTCCGGGACAGCGGAGAAAATCGCGTCCGCGCTGCTTGGCGACCTCCTCGGAAAACCCGGTATCCAGCACCCACGTGCGACCGCCGCCCCGAATCGCCCAGACGAAATAATCGAGCGGCATGGGCACGTCATGGCTGTCCCCGCCCACAAAATTGTCGCGTGAACTGCGGTCATGGTGCGCATACTTGACCGCGTAAATTTCGTAATTGGGGAGTGTCATCTGGCAGATCTCCATTGAGAGTTCGATGCAAAACCTGTGTCAGCCTCAGCCGATTAGGTGAAGCGGCGGATCAGATCGTCTTTGCGCACTTTGCCAGTGATGGTGAGCGGCAGATCACGCTCCTCGATCACCAGAAATTGTTTCGGTCGCTTGTATCGTGCCAGTTCGCGGGTGCACAAAGCCCGCACGGCCTCGAGATCGATCATCGCCCCATGCTTGGGCACCACCACCGCACCAAACACTTCCTCTAGCTCGGGGTCAGGGAGCGGTACACAATAGGCTGCCATCACGCCCGGGTGTCCGGTGAGCACCTGTTCCACCTCAACCGGCGACACATTCATGCCACCAGTCTTGATCATTTCCTTGATCCGCCCCCGGAAATAAAGGTGCCCGGTGGGCCCGAACAGACCGAGATCGCCCGTGCGGAAGTAGCCCTGCTCATCAAAGGCCTCGCGGGTGCGCTCGGGATCCTTGTAATACTCCTTGAGCACATGACCCTTGACGCGGATTTCTCCGATGTCGCCGGGTGCGCACTCCAGTCCGGAGCTGCTGTCGATCACCCGGATATCAAAGCCTGCGAGCGGCTGGCCGATGCTGGTCAGCCGTAGCACCAGATCGTCAGCCGCATCGGTGACCGTGCAGTTTCCGTAGGTTTCGGTGAGTCCGTAGATGTTGCAGATCTCGGTGAGGCCAGCATCGACCAGGCGTCGGATCTGATCAGGTGTGCCGATCGTGGCGCCCCCCCGCATGCTGCGAAGCCGCTCTCGCCGATAACCAGGCGTGCTGAGGAGCGCCTCAGCCATATTGGGCGTGCCATAGAACATCGTGCAGCGTTCGCGCTCGATCAGTTGGAGGGCCACCTCAGCGTCAAAGCTTTCCTGAAGCACAATGCAGCCGCCGTGCGTATAAAGATTGAAGAGCGCGTTCTCGCACCCCAGCCCCCAGAAGAGCGAGACGGCGAGCCACAACCGGTCATGATGCGTGACGTGCTGGCGCTGACCGATCTGCCACATGTTTTCAACCAGCCCGCGGTGCTGCACGACCACCCCTTTGGGAAGTGCGGTGGAGCCCGAGGTGTAGAGGATGTAAGCGGGATCGTCGGGTTTCACGGCCGAGCGCGCTTCGTTCAGTCGGGTCGCAGCGGCAGGATCGGGCTCGCGCAGCGCATCGGTCCAGCGCAGATCGCCGTCGCGCACGTCTTCGCCCACCACCAGCAGGCGCTCGAGCTGAGGCAGTCGGGACTCGGCTCGCAGTTCGTCGATCATTGCGCGGTAATCGTGCCGCAGAAACCGGCCGGTGGTCACGAGCAGGCGCGTGTCGGAATGCTCAAGCACATAAGCGAGTTCCCGAGCCGTCACCCAGGTATTGACCGCCACCATCACCGCACCAATGGAGGTGATCGCGAAGTCGGCAATGATCCACTCGGGGAGGTTGCCCATCAGCACGGCCACCTTATCGCCCTTACGGATACCCGCCTGCAGAAGGAATGCAGCCACCTGGTTCACCGCCCGCTCGAGGCCTTGATAGGTGAACCGGTCGTGGGCACCCACCACTGCTTCGCGATCCGGATAGCGGTTCGCCATCTCGGCAACCAGCGCGGGGATGGTCAGGCTCCTTGGAGCGAGTTCGGGCGGGGCAGGCTTTTGCATGATTGGGTTGGGAAACACCCCAACTGGGGCGCGGCAAGTATAGGCAAACCTGGCGCCGCGCGGCCATAACGGAATCACTTTCGGATCGCCCGCTTCTCAAGCCGCGGATCCGATGCGATCCTTCGGCCTGATCGGCGATGACCGACCGGGTCAGCCGCGTATCTCGGAGATTGCAATGAATCTGGGCTTCATCGGATTGGGAGCCATGGGTGTGCCCATGGCCGAGCGCCTGCTTGATGCCGGGCACACGCTTGTTGTGTTTGATGTCAACCCTGCTGCCGCCCAGGCTTTGGCCGCGCGTGGCGCGAAGGTTGCCGCATCAGTGCGCGAGGTGGGCGACCAGGTGGACACGGTGCTGCTGTCACTGCCCACGCCGCAGATCGTGAACGACGTGTGCACGTCGGCAAGCGGCCTCGTTCAGGGTAGCGCCGTGCGAACAGTGGTCGACCTCTCCACCACCGGCACGTCAATGGCGCGGTCGGTTCAGGCCGCACTCGCTGCGCGGGGCATCGAGTTCATCGATTCACCGGTATCGGGCGGACGAAACGGGGCGATCAAGGGCACGCTCGCGGTGATGGTCTCGGGGCCCAAGGCAAGCTTCGAGCGCCTCTCCGATGTGCTGCGCCACATCGGCAAGCTCTTCTATATCGGCGCCGAGCCCGGCATGGCGCAGACCATGAAACTCGCCAATAACCTGGTGTCGGCGGCAGCGATGGCCATCACCTCTGAGGCGGTGGCGATGGGGGTGAAAGCCGGGCTAGACCCCAAGATCATGATCGATGTGATCAATGCGGGGAGCGGCATGAATACCGCGAGCCGCGACAAGTTCCCAAAGGCTGTTTTGCCGCGCACCTTCGACTTCGGTTTTGCCACCGCACTAATGTTCAAGGATGTTGATCTCTGCATGCGCGAGGCTGCGGGGCTGGGCGCGGACATGCCGGTGGCTGACGCCGTGCACGAAATCTGGCGACAAACCAATGAGGTTTACGGCGGCCCCCACGATTTCACGCGCATTGCCCAGTTTGTGGAAGCAAGAATGGGCGTGGTGATCAAGCCGGGCGAGGCTTGATCGCGAGGCAGTCACGGCGCGGGCGCGGGGCGCGGCAATCGCTCCTCGCGTCGCCAGCCGGGCGGCCGAGCCCGCTCAACGCTGCCAGCCCCGAGGGATCCCCCTGCAGGGCTGTGCCGCGCAGCAATAAAGTCCTTCGGGCACCGCCTGGGGCGGATCAGAGCTCGCGGGTCTCGAACGTGCCGGGAAGAATCAGCTCGATCATCTCGCAGTCGTCGGAATAATCGAGCACCGTGTGCGGGATCGAATTGGGCTGGATCCAGCAGGCGCCTGCCTCGAAGCGCTCGCGACGGCCGTTATATTCACCTTCCATCCAGCCCTTGAGCATGTACAGGAACTGGAACTGGACGCCATGAAGATGACGGATCGAGACCACCGCCGGATCGCAGGGGCCGTGCAGTCGAATGACATGCGCCTGGACCACGCCACCAGTTGCCTTGCTGATTCCCAGATCGCGGTACGAGGCGTAGGAACGAAGACCTTTACGAAACTGCTGACTTTTGTCGCTCGCATGAGCGGCCATGAATTTCTGCGGCTTCCAGCGGGTCACCGCAGGCACCTTCAGGGTCGGAAGCGCAGCAGGTTTTTTGCTGGAGGATTTTGATTTGTCGGCGCGCTTCGCGGTGGGCAGCTTGGCTGCAGACTGAGCGGCTGCCCGGCTCTTCGGTGCGGGTTTCTTGCCCTCGGGCTTCTTGGCTACGGGCTTCTTTGCGGCGGGTTGCTTTGCCGCGGGTTTCTTTGCTACGGGTTTCTTCGCAGCCGCCTTGCTGGCGGCCTTCGCTGCAGTGACCATGGGGGATCTCCAGGAAAACGTCAGACAGAGCCCAGCGGCCTCAGCTCGATGAGATCGGGACAGAGGTTGGGCGTGGATTCAAGCGCATAGACCACCGCACTGGCCACCTCGTCGGAGGTGAGCGGCGAAAAGCGGCGCGCCTGCATGGCGGCAACGACCGCAGGGTGGTCACTGCCTTCGCGGATGTTGGTGTCAACCATACCGGGTGCCACCTCGGTGACCTTGATGCCAAAACCCTGCAGTTCGAGCCGGAACGAGCGCGCAAATGCAGAGAGCGCGTGCTTGGTGGCGCAGTAACCCGAGGCCAGCCGGTAAATCTCGCGCGCGGCGATGGAGGTCATGAACACGATGTGGCCGGACTGCCTGGCCACCATATGACGCGCAACGCGGCGCGTGAGTTGTACCGCCGCCATGACGTTGGTCTGGAACATCCAGGCGATGTCATCGTCCGACAGATCCATGAGCGGCGCATAACGCAGCACCCCTGCGTTATTGATGAACACGTCGCAGCGGGCGAAGTGGCCATCGGCTCGGTCGAGGTAGGCCTTATCGTTCAGGTCACCAGGAAGAATTTCGATCGAACCCGCTGGCGCTTCGTTGGCGAGCGACTGTAGCGCCTCCACACGCCGCCCCATCGCAATCACGGTGTCACCGCGTCGCGCGAGCATCACTGCGCAGGCCCGGCCGATTCCAGCCGAGGCGCCTGAGACCAGAACGGTTCTTTTCTGCGATGAAGCGGACATGGGCATTCCTTTCCGGGTCAGCCTTTCACGTACTGGGAATCGGTCACCGGCTCTTTCCAGTCGGTTTTACCAATTGAAATGGCCAGGTGCATCATGAAGCTATTCGTATCGGCGCCATGCCAGTGACGCTCGCCTGGTCCGATCCAGACAACATCGCCGGTCCGGATGCGCTGGGGTTCGTGGCCGTCCTCGCACACCCATCCGCTTCCGCCCACCACATGCAGAACCTGTCCCACTTCGTGCTGATGCCAGTGGGTGCGAGCGCCTGGCGAGAAAAACACGTTATTGATCTGGACCCCCTGGGTGAAGGGCATGACCGGGTCTCCCCACACACCACCGGTAAAGGTGCCACCACGCATTTCCGAATTGGCGCCTTCCTGGCGCGCATGCATCACTTTCATTGAGATCTCCTGAAAAATATTAAAAACGAAGGTCAGCCATTTACCCGAACACCGCCACTGGCGTCGCCGATTGCGTCGACCACCCGATTACTGATCTGGTCGCCGTAGCCCAGCGCCGTTCCGAGGCCAAAGCTTGCCAGCGGACCGGCGGTATTGAGCGAAGCGATACCGAGCTCACTCGCCATTTCAGCGTAGAGCACGATGTCTTTGGTCATGAGCTTGCCGGTGAGCCCGCCTTCCAGATAGTTGCCCCGAATGATATGGGGAAAGCGGTTGAGGCTCGCAAAGTTCACTCCACTGCTGCTGTTGATCACGTCGAGAAGTTGCTGAAGATCCAATCCAGCCTTGCGGCCTGCGACCATGACCTCTGCCGTCGCGGCGAGCGTGACAGCATTCAGAAAATTATTGAGAAGTTTGGTGGCGTGGCCATTACCGGTTTCGCCCATATGAACCACCTTGGCAGCAAAGTGCCGGAACACCGGATGAAGCGTGCCGTCCACACCGGCGGGGCCGCCGATCATGAGCGTGAGGGTGCCCTTATCGGCAGCCGCCGCGCCACCCGAAATGCCCGCGTCGACCAGTACCGCACCGCGCTCTGTAAACAGGGCGGCAAGCCGGCGCGTGGAGCGCGGCGCCGCCGTGGACAGATCGACGATGGTCTGCCCAGCTCGGCAATGCGAAAGCAGACCGGCATTGCCCTCGACCACCGCCTCCACCGCATGGCTATCAGGCAGCGACAGCAGGATCAGGTCACAGGCCTCGGCGATCTGTTCGATTGATGAGGCAGGCATCGCGCCGCACTCCTCAGCCTGCCCGGCGCGCACGTCGAAACCGAGCACACTCAACCCACCGGCCACCAGTCGGCGCGTCATCCGCCCGCCCATGTTGCCCAGGCCTATGAATCCGATCGGCTTCGTTGTCATTGTCACCCCCTATCCGCGCCTCTGATGAAATCGATCCGCATCGTAGCGGAACTGTAGCCCCTTCGCCGTCCGGGGTTGGCACAGATCGGATCGATTGGCGGCGCTCGGCCTTTCAGGTTTTCGGACCGCGAGAACTTGCACCCCTGGGACGCCGGCTTTACCGTCAAAAGCAGAACGCGTTTCTGGAATGCTAATGCGCTCAATCAGAACGAGAAAAATTCACAAGGAGTTTTCATGAGGCCCTCTTTGTTCATTGCTGCGGCGCTGGCCGTGCTCGCTCTCGCCCCGGTTGATCAAGCGGCCGCCCAGAGCAGCGGCGACAAACCCCTCTCACTCATCGTGCCGTTCAGCCCCGGCGGCGGCACCGACATTCTCTCGCGCATGCTGGCGCCCAAGCTGGCGGAAAAACTGGGCACCAGCGTGGTCGTGGAAAACCGGCCTGGTGCGGCGGGCGCTATTGCAGCCCAGCATGTGGCGCGCTCCGCGCCCGATGGACGAACGCTTCTGGTCGGTTCCACTTCCGAAATCGGCGTAAACCCCAGCCTCTATCCAAAGCTGCCCTATGACGTCGCACGCGATTTCGCGCCGGTGGCCGCGCTCGCTGATACGCCCATGGTTCTGGTGGTGAACCCGGCCTCACCGATCAAAACCGCGCAAGACCTGGTCACGCGCGCCAAGGCAAGCCCGGGGCAACTGCTGTTCGCTTCCGCAGGGGTGGGCAGCGGCGCCCATCTGGCGGCTGAGCTCTTTTTCCATGTCACGGGCACCAAGCTTTCACACGTGCCGTACAAGGGCGTGGGACCGGCCATGGCCGAGATTGTCGGCACTCAGAAGGACATGATGATCTTCACCACGCTGCCGTCGTCAACGTCTTTTGCGCGGTCGGGTCAGCTGCGGGTGGTGGCGGTGTCGAGCAAGGAACGCATGGCGATCGTGCCTGACATTCCCACCTTTATCGAATCGGGTGTGCCGGGCTACGAAGTCTATTACTGGTACGGCCTGATGGCACCGTCCGCCACGCCAATCGATACCCGGCGACGAATTCACGCTGCAGTCACCGAGATCCTGAAGCAGCCCGATACGCTTGCGAGTCTGTCGCGGCAGGGACTGCAGCCCACCCTGCGCACGGCCGAGGAATTCGACGCGTTCATCAAGGCCGACATGGCGCGCTGGGCGGTGGTGGTGAAGGCGGCCGATATCAAGCCTGACCAGTGAGCCCGGCAGACGCCACGGGCGGGCAAGCGGCAGGAAGCAGCATGAAGCCATCCCTTGCAACCACTGAAACCGGCGCCCTGATCTATTGGTTCGACATCAGCCCGTCGATTGTCGACCAGTGGCTAGACTGGTACCTGCGTGATCACATGCCAAGTCGCGTGGGCACCACCTTCACCACCGGCCGATGTTTCGAAGCAATCGATGGTCCGGCCAGTCACATGGTGCTGTTTGAAACCCACACTCCGGAAGCTTTGCTTGCGGCCGACTATCTGAAGCTTCTGGGAACGGTATCCGACGAGGACCGCAAGCGCCGAGGCTGGTATGCCAACACGGTTCGAATGACCGCGCGCGTTCAAACCCGGGTGCGCGCCGGTATGGGGAGCATCCTGGCAGTCACCCGATTCGATTCAACGACAGACGATGACAGCACGGATCGCGATGCGCTTGGCGGCCTGCCTGCCGAGCCGATCGCCGCACTGGCCGGGGTAGGCTCCATCTGGCTTGCCGACCACGATGCCAAGATTCGCGCCCGTATGGACGAGGTACGCGTCACTGGCCATCAGGATCGATCACCGCAGCGTGCAATTTTCATCGAAGCGGCGCGCGACACCGACGCCTTGCAGGCGCAGGCGATGGTGGCCGAGCATCTGCACGCACACTCTCCTCG
Organism: uncultured bacterium; assembly: GCA_903866395.1. Lineage (GTDB taxonomy): Bacteria > Pseudomonadota > Gammaproteobacteria > Burkholderiales > Burkholderiaceae_E > SYIM01. The sequence continues at coordinate 2,268 of CAIPNM010000435.1, read as the reverse complement.
CGCTGCCGACGCCGCCTCGATGGGCCGTTATCGCCTGCTCTATGCGATGACCGCTTGAGCCGCTCGCAACGCGCGCAACCACCGACTGAGCGTCGTCACCGGTTCCTGGCTGTTCATCAGGTGGGGAAGTGCCCGCTCGAGCGCATCGACCGCCTCGGTGTCGAGCACGCGCGACGCGTTGTCACGGAACTTGGCGAGAATCCGAGCCGTTGAGGCCGGACGCGACGGGTTGCCATCGACATCATCGATCCGGACCGAGCGCTCACTACCATCAGTGAGCGTACAGCGCACCACCGCCTCGAACCGCTCGGGAAATCGCGCATCCGCCAGAGGGATCCAACGGACGCGCTGCGCGAGCGCTCGAACCTCGAGCGAAGCCGGCCGCTCGAAGGTGGCCAGGCTGACTGAACCTTCAACGAATCGGGTCGCCACCGTGATGGGCAGACTCCAGCGCGCCGCGTGGCCGGTGGACGGATTGAGCACCTGCTCCCAGGGTTCGCAGATTACTGGCGCAGCCCCCGCTGGCACCTCGCACATCAGGCTGGCGATACTTTCTGCCTTGATGCCAGCATCGGCCAGCTGACCCGCCGCTTCGATGAATGCATGCAGGTAGTGGCAGCACGGGAAAAACTTGAACGCGGCATCGGCCATATGCCACCGCGTGCCCAGATCGGGCAGCATGGCCCGCAGGCGCGCCGCGGCATCGGTCTGATCGCTGAACTGCGCGAACAGGCCCCAGCGCCCCTCAAGCGAGGTCTCGGGGCCGGTGATGCCCGCCTGCGCAAGCGCGGCCGCTACCAGCCCGCCATGGGCCGCCCAGCCCGGGTTGAGCGACTTGACCGACGATCCATTACTCAGAAACTCCATCACACCGGAAGACTGACTGAGCGCAATGCCGAGCGCATGGACGGTGCGCGCTTCATCAAGCCCATCGAGCTCAGCGGCCACCAGCGCGGCAGCCATCGTGCCGGCCACCGACGTCGCCTGAAAACCGGTGGCGTGAAAGCGGCCAGGGGCGGCGAGCCCGAGGAGGACTAACGCCTCATAGCCGCGAGCATAGGCCGCCAGCATGGCTTCGCCGCTTGCCCCCACCGATTCGGCTTTGGCAAGCGCCGCCGCCGCCACCACGGCACTGCCATGCATGATGGAACCGGTATGCGTGTCGTCGAATTCGAGACTGTGAATCAGGCCGCCATTCACCATCCCCGCGTCGGCGGCACTTGCCCCTGCTGTTTGCCCCAGAACCGTAGCATTCCCGCCCTGGGCCAAGGTGCAGCCAGCCTGCCGCCAGCCGGCGCCCGAGCGTGACGCCGAAGCTGCCAACCCCACCCCCAATGCGTCAGTGAAATGGAGCGCGGCCGCACGCGCCACCGCTGGCGGCAACGGCGCACTGGCCGTGCGGCGCAGGGCCTGCACCCACTCGCGGGCGAGTGTCATGCCTGCACCACGATGCGGGTGGCGGTTTCGCGCCAACTGCGAGCGAGTGCGGGCGCATCGCCTTCGATGACGGCGGCCAGCTCGACCGCTGCACGCGGACAATCGCCCGCCGCGTTATCGGCCAGTTTCGCAATCAGACTGGGCTCATCAAAAGGCTGATCGGCGCCGCCCCGCGGATTGAGAACAAATTCGGTGAGCGACGCGCCATCAGTAAACGTCCAGGTGACCCGACCTGGCCGGTCACGCGGCGGCGGCCCGGCCTCGGCGCAAGGCACGAGCCGCACACGCTCGCGCAGACGCGAGATACCGGGATCTGCGAGCGTATCGAAGGTGAAGGCCGAGGCTCCGCCGGTTCCGAGCCGGGTGGTGGCCGCCACGGCATGCGGCATCGAAAACTTGGCTGACAGCACGGTTTCCGGTTCGACCGCGTTCAGTGCCAGCCCGGACGGCCCGGCCTCCACTACGATCTCGCGAATGTCGTCCACGCTTCGGCCGTCGAGTCGTTGGCGTAACTGCAGGCAGGCTTCGACCGCCGCATGCGCATAGTTACAACACGCGAACATCTTGTGATAACCGCTTGCGACCGACCACGCCTCACCGAGCCCCGCGGTGAGCGCCTCGAGTCGCACCCGCGTACGAAAGCTGGTGGCAAAGACGTCGTGAATGGTGTGCAGTCCCCCACCAATGCCCGCCTCGGCCCAGTTGCACGCCTGCATGCCGATCCAGGCGCCCGCAGCCGTCCAGCCGTTACGAACCAGCGACCCCTCCACCGCTGTATCAAACGGACCTGCGAAGGTCATGGACGCAGCGCCCGTGACCGCGGCCTGCATG
>CAIPNM010000434.1 GCA_903866395.1 uncultured bacterium | reverse complement strand
TTCTGAAGGGCGAATGAATTTCGCGTAGTCATGGGTGCCGCGAGGAAGTAAACGCAGCACATATTCAGCGCCGACGATCGCAAACAGAAACGACTTGGGATTGCGATTGAGGGTGGAAAAAAACACCCATCCGCCCGGCTTGACGAGCGTCGCACATGCACGAATGGTGGAGGCGGGATCCGGCACATGCTCGAGCATTTCCATGCAGGTGACCACATCGAACGCTGCAGGTTCTCGAACGGCAAGGTCTTCGGCTGCGATCAGTTCATACCGGACCTGCGCCCCGCTTTCGAGCGCGTGGAGTTCGGCCACGGCGAGAGACCGCCGGGCGAGGTCGGCGCCCAGCACGTCGGCGCCTCGTCCTGCCATGGCCTCGGCGAGAATGCCGCCGCCACAGCCGATGTCGACTACCCGTGCGCCATCGAGCGGGCAGAGCGAATCGATCCAGTTCAGGCGCAGTGGATTGATTTCATGCAGCGGCCTGAATTCGGAGTTTGGATCCCACCACTTTGAAGCCAGCGCCTGAAATTTGGCGAGCTCTGCGGGATCGGCGTTCGCGGTAACGGTAGACTCAGACACAGCTTAACCCGCTGATGGCGGTGAAACAAACAAAAACCCCGTCGCGAGGACGGGGCTTCAAACCGGCGCGACCGACCGAGGCCGGTCGCGGGACGCGGGCGTCCGACCGATTAGCTGCGGGGGCGCGTACCCACCACCTCGACCTCTACACGGCGGTTCTTGGCGCGGCCAGCGGCGGTGCGGTTGTCAGCAACCGGCTGCCTCTTGCCTTTGCCCTCGGTGTAGATACGGTTCGCGGGGATGCCCTTGCTCACCAGGTAGGCCTTCACCGCTTCAGCCCGGCGGACCGACAGACGCTGGTTGTAGGCGTCGGTGCCGATCGCGTCGGTGTGGCCGACAGCGATGACCACCTCGAGCGTGATGCCCTTGATCTTGCCCACCAGATCATCGAGGCGAGCACGACCTTCCGGCTTCACAACCGACTTGTCGAAATCAAACAGGGCTTCGGCCGCGAACGTGACTTTCTCGCTCGTCGGGGCGGGCGGGGGCGGGGGCGGGGGAGCAGCAACGGGTGCCGGCGCCGGGGCGGGCTTGGGCAGCAGGTCGTCATCGCAACCAGCGATCGCCATGGCGGGAGTGAAGAAACCAGTGCGCCAGCAGAGGCCGAAGCCGCTCTTCACTACATTTTGTTCTGCGCCGACGACGTAGCCACTTCCCTTTGCTGGGTCGGCTTTCTGGGCATGCGACGCAGTCGACACGGCCAACAGCGCCGCGGCGGCAGCGATGGCCAGTTTGACCTGTTTGTTCATGACACTCCTCTCGGTAAATGCGCTACAACTTCGAAACTTTATTGTTTGACAGACTTTCCGGACTCGCGACTCCGGACTACAAACGCCGCCCGAGTTTACGATCGGAAAAGGCGGACGCCCTGACGCCCGTCAAGCACTGACAACCCGATTCTGCCACACCGGGACCCTCGCCACTACCTCCCGGACGGCGCGAACCGCATCGGCCGAACCGAGTTGTCGCATCTTCACAACATGTTGGCCGGCGATCCAGACCTCGGCGACGTGCTCCCGGCCCGCGGCATAAATCAGCTGCGACAGGGGATCGTAGACCGGTTGCAGCTCGGAGGCGCCAAAGTCGAACGCCACCAGGTCGGCCTGTTTGCCGGGCTCGATCGAACCAATCGATGCTTCCAGGCCGAGCGCCTTGGCGCCATCCAGGGTGAGAGCCCGCAGCACGGCGGGGGCTGGCCAGACCTCGGCGCGGCCGCTTGCGCCCTTGGCGAGCAGGGCCGCGGTACGCGCTTCGCCCAGCAGATCGAGCCGGTTGTTGCTCGCCGAGCTGTCCGTGCCGATGCCGACTGTGACCCCGGCCTCGAGCAGTTGGGCCACGGGTGCGATGCCGCTCGCGAGCTTCAGGTTGGAGTGCGGGCAGTGTGCGACCGCAGCCCCCCTACCCGCGAGCAGCGCGATCTCCTCGTGATCGAGGTGTACTGCGTGGACGCCGATCAGGTGTGACGTGACCAGCCCCGCGCGGTCGAGGCGGGCGAGTGGACGCATGCCGTGTTGCGCGAGGCTGCGCTCGACTTCACCAGCGGTTTCGTGAATATGGATATGAACGGGCAAATCGAGTTCGTCGGCCAGCACCGCAACCCGCCTGAGGGTTTCGTCGTCCACGGTGTACGGGGCATGGGGCGCAAGGCAGAAACTGAGCAGGGGGTCGCCCGCGCAGCCGTCGCGCAGTTCCAGGCCCTTGCGCAGATACTCGCCAGGGCTGCTTGCGTAGGCGGTCGGAAATCCGATCACGATGAGTCCCAGTGCCGCACGCATTCCGAGCGCGCGGGCCGCTGATGCGGTGGCCTCCGGGAAAAAATACATGTCATTGAAGGTCGTGACGCCGCCCCGCAACATTTCGTGGGCGGCGAGCAGTGCGCCATCGGCTACGAAATCGGGCCCGGCCAGTCGGGCCTCAGCGGGCCAGATACATTCTTCCAGCCAGCGCGCGAGCGGCAGATCGTCGCCCAGGCCCCGCAGCAGCGACATCGCGGCATGGGTGTGCAGGTTGACGAGCCCTGGCGTGATCAGATGCCCGGGCAGGGCCAGCTCGGCGATCCCAGGGTGCCGTGCGCGCGCTTCGTCAAGGGGACAGACCTCGGCGATCTTTGTGCCATCGATCACGATGGCGTGCTCGGTCAACACCGCATTGAACGGTGCAACCGGGGCAATCCAGCTTGGCGCGAGCAGCAGGCGGTCGGAGGTGGTCACGGCGGGAGTTTAGAGCAGCTGGATGTTAAAATTCAAAGATTTGCCGTCTGCCGCACGATTAGTTTGAGTATCAACCAAGCCGGGACCCGCACCGGGACCCAAGTCGGGACCCAAGCCGGGCATCACCCCTACAGAGCATTATTCAATGGATCAGTTTGCCAAAGAGACCCTGCCCGTCAGCCTCGAGGAGGAGATGCGGCGTTCATACCTCGATTACGCGATGAGCGTGATCGTGGGTCGGGCGCTGCCTGATGTACGGGACGGGTTAAAGCCCGTGCACCGGCGCGTTCTCTATGCCATGCACGAGGCCAACAACGTCTGGAATCGGTCCTATGTGAAGTGCGCGCGGGTGGTGGGCGAAGTGATGGGTAAGTTTCACCCGCACGGCGACAGCGCCATCTACGACACGCTGGTTCGCATGGCGCAGGATTTTTCGCTGCGTTACCCACTGGTGGACGGGCAGGGCAACTTCGGGTCGGTTGATGGCGATAACGCAGCCGCCATGCGTTACACCGAGTGCCGGCTTGACAAGCTCGCCGGCGAAATGCTCGCGGATATCGACCGCGAAACCGTGGATTTTCAGCCGAACTACGACGGCAAGGAGCTCGAGCCCACGGTTCTGCCAGCACGGATTCCCAACCTTCTGATCAATGGCTCGGCGGGCATTGCGGTGGGCATGGCCACCAATATTCCGCCGCATAACCTGGGCGAAATTGTCGACGCCTGTCTGCTGTTGCTGCGGCGCCCAGAGGCGAGCATCGATGAGCTGATCGAATTGGTGCCGGCGCCCGACTTTCCCACCGGCGCCACCATCTACGGCATCTCGGGTGTGCGCGAGGGCTATCGCACCGGCCGTGGTCGGGTGGTGATTCGCGCCCGCACCCACTTTGAAGAGCTCGATCGCGGCAACCGCAGTTCGATCATCGTTGACGAGCTGCCCTATCAGGTCAACAAGCGGCTGTTGCTTGAGCGCATTGCTGAACTGGTGAACGAACGCAAACTCGAAGGCATCTCCGACATCCGTGACGAGTCCGACAAGTCGGGTATGCGGGTGGTGATCGAGCTCAAGCGCGGCGAAGTGCCCGAGGTGGTGCTCAACAATCTCTACAAGCAAACGCAGCTGCAGGACACCTTCGGCATCAACATGGTGGCTCTGGTTGATGGTCAGCCGCGCCTGCTCAATCTCCGGCAGATGCTCGAGGCGTTCCTCTCGCACCGCCGTGAGGTGGTCACGCGGCGGACGGTGTTCGACCTGCGTAAGGCCCGCGAGCGCGGTCACCTGCTAGAGGGCCTGGCGGTGGCCATCGCCAATGTCGATGAAATGATCGAGGTGATCAAAGCCTCGCCCACGCCGCCCATTGCGCGCGAACGCCTGATGGAGCGAGCCTGGAGTGCCGGCATTGCGCGCGAAATGCTCGAGCGTGCGGGCTCCGATATTGGCGCGTTTCAGCCCGAAGGCCTGGAGCCGGGGCGTGGGCTCGACGGCGATTTTTACAGGCTGTCGGAAACCCAGGCGCAGGAAATCCTGCAGATGCGGTTGCAGCGGCTCACAGGCCTTGAGCAGGACAAGATCGTGCAGGAATACCGCGAGGTGATCGGCCAGATCACCGACCTGCTCGACATCCTCGCCCGACCCGAGCGCATCACCCAGATCATCACCGACGAACTGGCCTCGGTGAAGGCTGAGTACAACAACCCGCGCCGGTCGGTGATTGAGATGAACGCCACCGAGCTCGACACCGAAGACCTGATCACGCCGCAGGACATGGTGGTCACGCTCTCTCACTCCGGTTACATCAAGAGCCAGCCGCTGTCCGAATACCGGGCTCAGCGGCGCGGCGGGCGCGGCAAGCAGGCGGCGGCCACCAAGGAAGAAGACTGGATCGAACAGCTCTTCATCGCCAACACGCATCAGTACATCCTTTGCTTCTCGGACCGTGGCCGCGTCTACTGGATCAAGGTCTGGGAAGTGCCGCAGGGCACGCGCAATTCGCGGGGTCGGCCGATCGTCAATCTGTTCCCGCTTGCCGATGGCGAGAAGATCACCGTCGTGCTGCCGGTGCGGGGCTTTGACGAGTCCCACTATGTGTTCATGGGCACGAGCCTGGGCACGGTCAAGAAAACACCGCTCACCGATTTTTCCAACCCCCGGAAGGCCGGCATCATCGCGGTCGATCTCGATGAAGGTGATTACCTGATCGGCGCTGCGGTGACCGATGGCGCGCATGACGTCATGATGTTCTCTGATGCCGGCAAGGCGGTTCGTTTTGACGAAAACGATGTGCGGCCGATGGGGCGTGCGGCGCGCGGCGTGCGCGGCATGATGCTCGAGGAAGGCCAGCACGTGATTTCGATGCTGGTTGCAGAGAGCGAGGCGCAGTCAGTGCTCACCGCAACCGAAAACGGCTACGGCAAGCGCACCATGATCGCCGAATACACGAGGCATGGTCGCGGCACCAAGGGCATGATCGCCATCCAGACGTCCGAGAGAAATGGCCGCGTGGTGGGCGCAGTGCTGGTCGATGAGACCGATGAGATCATGCTGATCACCACCGGTGGCGTGTTGGTTCGCACCCGGGTATCGGAAGTGCGACTGATGGGGCGTGCTACGCAGGGCGTCACGCTGATCGCAGTCGATGACGGTAACCGGCTGTCAGGTGTCCAGCGAGTGGTCGAATCGGATGCGGCGGCGGATGCCGCAGCCGATGCCGCGGGCGATCCGGCGGGTGATGGCTCTTCGGCCGATCAGGCGGGCGATGACTCCGCGGGCGGTCCCAAGCCAACCCCGGCCTGACCAGCCAAGCGGTCGGCGGCCTCGCGCGCGTCGACCACAGTCTGACACCCCATCGATGGGAGACGCGCTCCATGAGTTCTCAAGCCGATCGCGAGCCGCAAGCGCCGGACGGGTCCACCGCTCCGACCTCCGGCCCCGCGCCCGATCCTGAACTGGCGGTGCTGCGCGAGCAGATCGATACGGTGGATCGCCAGCTGTTCGATCTGCTCAATCAGCGGGCGAGCATCGTTCTGAAAGTGGGCGAACTCAAACACCGCACCGGCGCACCGGTCTATCGCCCCGAAAGGGAAGCGCAGATTCTGGGCCGCCTGGGCGCCTCAGCGGGTCCACTTCCTGGTGCTGCGCTGCAGTCGATCTGGCGTGAGGTCATGTCGGCATGCCGGGCGCTCGAGCGGCGCCTGCGCGTGGCTTATCTGGGCCCACCCGGTACATTTTCCGAGATGGCGCTCCTTGCGCACTTCGGCCACGGTGTGGAGCCAGTGGCATGCCCGAGCATCGACGAGGTGTTTCGCAGCACCGAAGCCGGCAATACTGATTTCGGCGTCGTGCCGGTCGAGAATTCCACCGAGGGGGCGGTTAACCGGTCACTGGATCTGATGCTGCAGACGCCGCTCGCGATCCTGGGTGAAACCGCGGTGGATGTTCGCCATAACCTGATGACGCGCTCGGGCAGCCGCGAGGGCATTGTGCGGGTCTGCGCGCATCCGCAGGCGCTCGCGCAGTGCACGGGCTGGCTCGATCGGAATCTTCCGGGTGTCGAGCGGGTGCCGGTGTCGAGCAATGCCGAGGGCGCGAGGCTTGCCTCGCTCGATGCCACCGTGGGTGGAATCGCCGCCGAGACCGCCGCGGCGCTGTACGGCCTTTCCATTGCGGATGCCGGCATTCAGGATGATCCGTCCAACCGCACGCGCTTCGTGATCGTGGGTCGCTACCGATGCGGTGCTTCGGGCGCCGATCAGACCTCACTGATTCTCTCGGT
>CAIPNM010000433.1 GCA_903866395.1 uncultured bacterium | reverse complement strand
GTTTCCCCTGATACACCGCCCGGGGGGGCGGGTTGGCACGCGAGCCTTGATCTTGCGTTTGCGCGGCGGGCCGATGCCACCATTCCAGTGCTCCGTTCGCACCGCGGACCGCTGCGCGTGCAAAAGGGGTTCACGCCGGAAGGCCCGGGACTGTGGCATCAGGTGATTGTTCACCCTCCCGGTGGGATCGCCTCGGGCGACCGACTGGATATCTCGGTAGTTGCCCACGAGGGCGCCCGCGCGCTGATCACCTCGCCGGGGGCGGCCAAGTGGTATCGGGCCAATCCCGAGGCGGCGCAGCCGGTTGCACGCCAGTCGGTCCGACTATCGGTGGCGGATGGTGCAAGTCTCGAATGGCTGCCGCTCGAAACCATTGTCTTCGATGGGGCTGTCGCCGACTGGAGCACGCGCATCGAACTGGCTGGCAGCGGCACGCTGGTGACGGCCGACCTGGTGTGTCTCGGACGGCCCGCGAGCGGGCTGCGCTTCATGACTGGAGAAATCCGATCACGGATGGAGATCATGCGCGATGGACGCCTCGTGTTTGTCGAGCAGGCGTTGATTGAAGGCCAGGCGCCCATCCTCACTGCACGGGCGGGGCTCGCCGGGCTGCCTGCCTTTGCAACCCTGGTGATCGCCGCATCGCCCGATGCTTGTGCGCAGATGGTCGAGCAGGTTCGCCGCCTTCAAGACGAATCTGGGAGCGGCTCGAACGATCGTCTGCCCGGTGACTGGGCCATCACGGCTTTGTCGGGTCTGGCGGTATTGCGATGGCGGGGCGAGGGTGCGGAAGCGGGCTGGCGCGTGCTCCGGGCCGTCTGGGCCGCCTGCCGGCCCATCGCCATCGGTCGCGAGGCCTGTGCGCCTAGAATCTGGGCCACCTGATGACAACGACTCGATCCCCTCTTTACCAACCGCCGGCGGCGCCGGCGGACGTCTGCGGAGACTGACACCATGGAACTGACGCCACGCGAACGCGACAAATTGCTGATCTTCACTGCAGCTCTGGTCGCCGAACGACGCAAGGCCCGAGGCCTGAAGCTCAACTATCCCGAGGCGGTCGCTTTCCTGAGTGCCGCCATCATGGAAGGTGCGCGCGATGGACGCAGCGTCGCCGAACTGATGCAGGCCGGCACCACCCTGCTCAGCCGCGAGGATGTGATGGAGGGCGTGCCTGAAATGATTCCCGAGATCCAGATCGAGGCCACGTTCCCCGATGGCACCAAGCTCGTGACCGTTCACCAGCCGATTGTCTGACCCGAGGAGCCATCCGATGACAGCACATCCATCATCAAGCGAGGGGCCGCTCGTGCCCGGCGCGATCGAAGCGGCCGACGGCGAGATCGAACTCAATGCCGGTCGCACGGTGATCACGTTACAGGTCGCCAACCGCGGTGACCGCCCGATACAGGTCGGCTCGCACTACCACTTTGCCGAGACCAACGAAGCGCTCGAGTTCGATCGCTCGGCTGCGCTTGGTTTTCGTCTGAACATTGCTGCGGGCACTGCGGTGCGCTTTGAGCCGGGCCAATCGCGCACCGTCGAACTGGTTGCGCTTGCCGGCGCACGAATCGTTCATGGCTTCCAGGGCCGCGTCAATGGCCCGCTGCCGGAGATCAAGCGATGAAAATCACTCGCCGCGCGTATGCGGAAATGTTTGGCCCCACGGTGGGCGATCGGGTTCGCCTCGCCGACACCGGGCTCTGGATCCAGGTGGAGGAAGACCGCACCATTTATGGCGAGGAAGTAAAGTTTGGTGGCGGTAAAGTGATCCGCGATGGCATGGGCCAGAGCCAGCGTCTTGCGGCCGAGGTGGCCGACACCGTGATCACCAATGCGCTGATCCTTGATCACTGGGGCATCGTGAAAGCCGACATCGCGATCAAGAACGGCCGCATCGCCGCCATCGGTAAAGCAGGCAATCCCGATATCCAACCGGGGGTTGATATCGTGATCGGCGCGTCCACCGAAGTGATTGCGGGCGAAGGTTCGATCATCACTGCGGGCGGTATCGATACGCACATCCACTTCATCTGCCCGCAGCAGATCGATGAGGCGCTCGCCTCGGGCGTGACCACCATGATCGGTGGCGGCACTGGCCCAGCCACTGGCACCAACGCCACCACCTGCACGCCTGGCCCCTGGCATTTGGCCAACATGCTGAAGGCGGCCGAGGGCTTTCCAATGAACCTCGGCTTTACCGGTAAGGGAAACGCTTCAAACCCCGAAGCACTTGCCGAGCAGGTGCGCGCTGGCGCCATTGGGCTCAAGCTTCATGAAGACTGGGGCACCACACCCGCTGCGATCGATACCTGCCTGGGCGTGGCAGATCGCTTTGATGTGCAGGTGGCCATCCACACCGATACGCTCAATGAATCGGGCTTTGTCGAAACCACCATTGAAGCCTTCAAGGGCCGCACCATCCACACCTATCACACTGAAGGTGCGGGCGGTGGTCATGCGCCCGACATCATCCGCGTGTGCGGTCTGCCCAATGTGCTGCCGTCCTCCACCAATCCCACGCGCCCCTACACGGTCAACACGATCGATGAGCATCTGGACATGCTGATGGTCTGCCATCACCTTGATGCGAACATTGCCGAGGACGTGGCCTTTGCCGAAAGCCGGATCCGCCGGGAGACCATCGCTGCGGAAGACATCCTGCATGATCTTGGCGCTTTTTCCATGATGTCGTCCGATTCGCAGGCGATGGGTCGGGTGGGCGAGGTCATCCTTCGCTGCTGGCAGACCGCGCACAAGATGAAGGCACAGCGCGGCGGGCTGCCGGGCGACGGTGCCCGCCACGACAACGCACGCGCCAAGCGCTACATCGCTAAATACACGATCAATCCGGCGATCACCCACGGCATTGCGCATGAAGTGGGGTCGGTGGAAGTGGGCAAATTCGCCGATCTGGTGATCTGGAAGCCCGCCTTCTTTGGCGTGAAGCCCTCGATGGTGATCAAAGGCGGTCAGATTGCATTGGCCGCTATGGGTGACCCCAATGCATCCATCCCTACGCCACAGCCGGTTCACTATCGGCCGCAGTTCGGCGCCTTCGGGCGGGCGCTCGCTGACAGCTCGCTCACCTTCGTCTCGCAGGCTGCGCTCGAGGCGGGTTTGCCTGCGCAACTGGGTCTGGCCCGGCGTGCTGTGGCGGTTCGCGGCATGCGTGCGCTTCGCAAAACCGATCTGATTCACAACACCGCCATGCCCACGATCGAAGTGGATCCGCAGACCTACCAGGTTCGCGCCGACGGCGTGTTACTTACCTGCGAGCCCGCCACTGTGCTGCCAATGGCGCAGCGCTATTTCCTCTTCTGACTGGAGGCCGCGATGCTGATATTCAAGGCTGTAGGCGGGCGCGCCGATCAGTTGGTGGGCGAGATCGATCTCGCCTTCGAATGGCGACAGAAATCGCGCATGCGTACAGCGATTGCGCGCGGCGCTCGTGCGGGAGAAGCGGTGGGGTTCGATCTGCCGCGTGGCACAGTGCTTCGCGACGGCGATCTCATCTGTACGGACTCGGGTGAGGCACTTCGGGTTCACGCGGCACCCGAGGAACTGATTCACATCACGGCATCGAGTGCGATTGCGTTGGCTCGAATTGCCTACCACCTGGGTAATCGGCATGTGCCGGTACAGGTGGGTGATGGGTGGCTGCGGCTGCAGTATGACCATGTGTTGGAGGGAATGGTGCGCGGTCTGGGCGGGGTGATCGACATGGTCGATGACAGCTTCGATCCAGAGGGCGGTGCCTATTCCGGCAGCGTTCACGCGCATTCGCATGGGCATTCTCATGGCCACTCGCATGGCCACTCGCATGGCCACGATCACGATCACGACCATGATCACGAACATTTGCACGATCCGCAAGCAGCGCCCGTTCGCGGGACGGGCCAGCATACCGACGCCCGGCACTCGCCCCGTATCCACGACTTCATGACCGATCCACTCAAACGCTAGCCGTGTCTGATCCGTCCCCTGTCATGGTGTCGCTCGATCCCGCAGCGCTCCTGTCGCTCATGCGCTTGTCGAGCCCTGCGCTGCCGATCGGTGGCTTCAGTTATTCGCAGGGCCTGGAGTCAGCAATCGACGCGGCCTGGGTGCGAACCGAGGCCGATGTGCGTGATTGGATTACTTCGCTTCTTCACGCCAACATCGGCCGGTTCGATGCGCCGCTATGCATGGCGTTGTTTCGCGCCGTAGCGGCGGACGATCATGAACAGGCGGCGGGCCTGCATGCGCGCTGGTTGGCGTCGCGCGAAACCGCGGAGCTGCGCGCTGAGACGCTACAGATGGGGCAGTCGCTGCTGCAAATGCTGGCCGGTCTCGAGCTCGAACCAGCCCTCGCCGCAAGGGTCGATTCTTTGCGGTCAGCGGGCGAGTGTGCGCTGCCGCTTGCATGGGGACTCGCCGCCCGGGCCTTCGGGCTTGAGCCCCTTGCAGCGCTTGCTGCCTGGTGCTGGGCTTGGCTGGAGAATCAGGTGATGGCGGCGATCAAGACCGTGCCGCTCGGCCAGCAGGCCGGGCAGCGGTTGTTCAGCGCGCTCCGTCCCGCGCTTTCGAGCGTCCTCGAGCATGCTGCCGACCCGACGGTGGTTGATCTGCCCACCCGCTGGAGCAACTTCGCGCCGGGCTTTGCGATCGCGAGCGCGCGCCACGAAACCCAGTATTCAAGGCTGTTCCGTTCCTAGGCGGCCGACTCGTTTCAAGGAGTTTGATGATCATGTCCACAGCCCTTGCTGAAACCAACCATCCGGCGCTTCGCGTCGGTATCGGCGGCCCGGTCGGATCGGGGAAAACCGCGCTCACCCTGTCGCTCTGCCGGCGTTTGCGCGAGCGCTACAACATGGCGGTGGTCACCAACGACATTTACACCCGCGAAGATGCCGAGTTTCTTGCCCGTCATGATGCGCTGCCTCTTGAGCGCATTCTGGGTGTGGAAACCGGCGGCTGTCCGCACACGGCCATCCGCGAAGATGCGTCGATCAATCTCGAAGCGGTGGAGCGCCTGCAGCGGCGGCTCTCCGGGCTGCAACTGGTGTTGGTCGAGAGCGGTGGCGATAATCTGGCCGCTACCTTCAGCCCCGAACTGTCCGATTTCACCATCTATGTCATTGATGTGGCGGCCGGCGACAAGATTCCCCGCAAGGGGGGCCCGGGCATCATGAAATCCGATCTGTTGGTCATCAACAAGATCGATCTCGCGCCCTATGTCGGCGCCTCACTCGAGGTCATGGATCAGGACGCCCGCCGCATGCGTGGCGAGCGACCTTTCGTATTCACCAACCTCAAGACCGGGCAGGGGCTTGACGATGTGGTGCGCCACATCGAAACCCGCGGCCTGCTGGTTCATTGATCGTCCGGAGAAAATGCTCATGTTCACACGCCTTTCCCCGATGGCCGCCTCGCTGCGTCCCCGCGCCCTCGGCCTGATGCTCGCCGCACTCCCTGCCATCGCGTCTGCCCATCCGGGCCACCACGGCTCCGACTGGCTGCAGGCCGTCATGCACCTGCTGTCTGAACCCGATCACCTGGCCGCAGGCGCCCTGGCTTTGGCGCTCGCCGTCTGGGGCAGTCGCGTGCTGTTGCGCCGCCGTGGCGCGCGGAGTTCAACAAGCGATCGCTGAGCGCGCGGATAGCGACCACCCGCCACGCAGACGAAAAAAAGCCCGCGGTGGACGCGGGCTTTTGATCAGGCGGTCTGTGCCGCCTCAGGCGGTGAGCGCCGCTACTTTTCTTCCTCGGCGAATGCCTCTTCCCGTTTCTTTGCCACCGATGGCAGGAACACGATGATGAGGAGCACCGCGGCGATGGCGAGCATGGTGGCTGACAGCGGCCGCGTGATAAACACCATGGGATCGCCTCGAGAGATCGTCATGGCCCGTCGCAGGTATTCCTCCATCAGCTTGCCCAGCACGAAGCCCAACAGCAGTGGCGCTGGCTCGCAGTTGAGCTTCACGCACACGTAGCCCAGGATCGCAAACGGGATCGTCATGTAGATGTCGAACACCGAGTTGTTGAGCGAGTAGGCGCCGATACAGCAGAACATCAGAATGGCGGGATACAGGATTCGGTAGGGAATCGTGAGAAGTTTGATCCACAGACCCACCAGTGGCAGATTCAGGATCAGCAGCATCAGATTACCGATCCACATGGAGGCGATCAGACCCCAGAACAGCTTGGGGTTGCTGGTCATGACCTGCGGACCCGGCTGGATGTTGTGGATCATCATGCCCGCCACCATCAGCGCCATCACCGCGTTGGTGGGGATGCCCAGGGTGAGCATGGGGATGAACGAGGTCTGGGCGCCGGCGTTGTTGGCGGCTTCTGGCGCAGCCACGCCCTCGATCATGCCGGTGCCGAATTTCTCCGGGGTCTTGGAGATTTTCTTTTCAATGGCATAGGCAGAGAAGGCCGACAGCACCGACCCGCCACCCGGCAGAATACCCAGCGCCCCGCCCAGCACCGTGCCGCGCACGATCGGCCAAGTGATCCGGCGGAAGTCTTCGGCTGACGGCATCAGGCGGCCCACCTTGCTGGTGAACACCTGCCGATTGTCGCGCTGTTCGAGGTTGGCGATGATCTCGCCGAATCCGAACATGCCCATGGCCACTGCGGCGAACTCGATACCGTCGGTGAGCTCAGGGATCTCGAACGAGAAGCGCGCGACCCCCGAGTTGACGTCGGTACCGATCATGCCGAGCAGCAGGCCTAGCACCACCATCGCAAGCGCCTTGACGATGGAACCCTGCGCAAGCACCACGGCTGCGATCAGGCCCAGCACCATCAGCGAGAAGTATTCCGCCGGGCCGAACTTGAAGGCCACCTCCGCAAGCGGCGGGGCAAACGCCGCAATGGCGAGGGTGGAGACCGTGCCGGCGAAAAACGACGCGATCGCTGCGGTGGCCAGCGCCGGACCCGCTCGACCGACCCGGGCCATCTGGTAGCCGTCTAGCGTGGTCACCACCGATGAGGTTTCACCTGGCAGCTTGACCAGAATGGCAGTGGTTGAACCACCGTACTGTGCGCCGTAGTAAATGCCCGCCAGCAGGATGAGCGCCGTGGTCGGGTCGGTCATCTTGTAGGTGATGGGCAGCAGCATGGCGATCGTGGCGAGCGGTCCGATGCCCGGCAACACGCCCACCAGCGTGCCGAACAGCACGCCGACGAAGCAGTAAAACAGGTTGGTGGCTGTGGCTGCGACCGAGAAGCCGAGCGTGAGATTTGCGATTAATCCGTCCATCGTCGCGCTCCGGTTACTGCGTAAGGAACTTGGGCCAGACTGCCAGCTGCAGTTCAAGCCCCTTGGCAAACACACCCCAGCCGAGCACGCTCAACACGATCGCGGACAGGAAGGTTTCCTTGAAGTTGAACTCGTGGCTTCCGAGCGCCGAGACGAAGATCAGGACCCAGAGCGAGACGATCAGGCCCAGCTTTGGCAGCAGGATCGCAAACAGCAGCACGCCCCCCAGCAGCAGGAAAAGCTCGCGCCAGCCGACCGGCGAGAGCTTGGCCTCGGGGTTGGTCTTGGAGAAGGCGCTCAGGACGATCATGCCGCCCAGCACGGCGAGGATGCCGCCCAGCACCGTCGGGAAATACCCAGGGCCCATCTTGGCTGCAGTGCCAAGCTGGTATTGACGCGAGAGCACGATAAATAGAACGCCAAGAACGACGAACATCGTTCCCGACCAAAAATCCTGATGATTACGAAGCTTCACCAGCTGTCTCCTTTCACTGCACTTTCGGGCGTCGATCTGGGCCGGGTTAGTAGGCCAACCCGGTCTGACTGTGGTTATGACGAGCCGCGATGGTAGCCGATGGGGTGGTTCGCGTAAACGGGTCGCGTGTCGAAGCGGCCTGGCGGGTGCGGTTCATCGCGCGGCCAAGCCTGTACTCAAGCCTGGCGCGGCGCGAGTTCCCGAATGGTTTCCGGCTCGTAGCCCAGCACATCGCGAAGGACCTCCTCAGTGTGTTCACCGAGCTGCGGAGGGGGGCGGCGGAGCGTGGCGGGTGTTTCGCTGAAGCGGATCGGGTTGGTGACCAGTTCGATCGGGCCTGAGTCTTCGCGCTCGAT
>CAIPNM010000432.1 GCA_903866395.1 uncultured bacterium | reverse complement strand
GTGTATTCGCCATTCTCACAAATTGATGACGCGGCGCCTAGAGTGGATTACCCGACAATTAAAGAGCAATGCTCGGACCAACCCGGCAAGGCGCTCTCTGCGCTTAATGACCTGGGGACGCTACATCCACACAACGCCAGCTGACAAAACATGGTGTGACAGATGGTCTCCATTTTGGCCCCAGGTAATTTTCAGCCCCGGTAGCGCCATGCTTCGTTATAGTCGGCGTAATCGCGCAAAATGGATACTCCAATGGACAGTCGATCCCTCATCAATCTTGTAAGCGAGCTGGTGCGCTTCCCAAGCCCCCAGACTGATAGGATGGAGCTCGAGCCACAGGTGCAGCGTTTCATCGGTGATTGCGTGACTCCGATGGTCGAGCGGCTGGGTCTCAAAACCAGGCGCGACGCGATGGGAAATCTCATTGCTGAGGCAGGAGATCCTGGCGCGGAACGCTCGGTGGTGCTCATGACTTACGCAATGACGCACCCTCAGTCCAGGATGACAGACCCCTGGGACGCCCGGGTGATTGACACTCCCGAGGGACAGGCAATTCGTGGTCGCGGGATATCAGAGCAGAAGGCAGCTCTTGCAGCTGCGCTCGTGGCGATGGAACATGTTCTGGCAGATGGCAATCGCCTTAATGGGCATCTGGTATTCGTGCTGAGCAGCGCTGGGGAAACAGGCCGACACGACGCGGCTCGAGCCGCCTTAAAGGAAATCGGCGCGCTCCCAAAGCTTGGGCTGGTCGCGCTGGGCACCAATAATCGCCTCGCACTGGGCAACAAGGGGCGTATAGATATCGACGTTCTGGTACATGGCAAGGCCAGCCACAGCAGTACGCCGTGGGACGGTGTTAATGCGATTGAGGGTCTGCGAGTGGTCCTTGACCAGATCCGCTCGGTTCCGCTACCGGATCGCGAACACCCTGGTCTCGGCCGAGTGACCCTGACCCCTACGCGTGTGATCACCGGTCCTGATGCGACTCACACCGTACAAGACCTGGCTACTCTGACGCTTGACAGGCGCCTTTTACCTGGCGAAGACCCGGAGCTGGCGCTTCGTGCGATAGCCGACTCTGTGAGCCTGCCTCACCCGTGGCGCCTTGAAATCAGAAAAGGGCCGTTTATGTACCCTTGTGAGATTTCTCTGGAAGGGACGCTTGCGAAGACCATCATCGCTGGGCATCGCCGGGCGGGGCTTGACCCTCCCGCCACCTTCTTCAGCCACAGCGCGCTCGATGCGGGTTTTCTCCAGCAGAGAGGGTGCGAGGCTACGATGTTCGGCCCGGGGCGCATGGAGCAGTTTCATTCGGATAATGAATTTATCCTCGTCTCGGAGCTTGAGCGGGGAGCTACAGCCTATCTTGGATGGTTGAAGGAAATCCTCAACTAGGAGCGTATCCCGAGTCATTGCTTCGGCTCATGATCGCTTGCGCCGCCGATTGGTTTCGCTTGATGGCCAGCCTGTGCACGCCACTTCAACTGCTGCGCTATGATCTTCTCGCCGTCTCCACTTTAAAGGGTCACCTGTGACGTTGTCCGCACGAGAAGCCGTCGCGAACCTGCGCAGTTCCAAGATTAGACAGGTCGCCAACGTTGGAATGGGAAGAAAGGACGTCCTGCCGTTCTGGTTTGGTGAGTCGGACGAAACGACGCCGGAATTCATCCGTCGGGCGGGGGTTTCCGCACTTGAGGCGGGCGATACCTTTTACACGCAGAATCTGGGGATTCCGCCATTGCGGGAGGCAATCTCCAATTACTCTTCGCGCCTCCACCGGGCAACCCAGTCTGACGAGATCGTTGTCACCAACTCGGGGATGTCCGCCCTTATGCTGGTGAATCAGGCACTGGTTGGGCCGGGTGATCGGGTCGTGATCGTGACCCCGGTCTGGCCCAATTTAGTTGAAATTCCGCGGATCATGGGCGGTGAGTCGGTCACGGTGCCGCTCGATTTTACGACTTCGGGCTGGGCTCTCAATCTTGACCGCCTGATCGCTGCGCTTACTCCCCGCACCAGATTACTCATTATCAACTCCCCAGGTAATCCTACAGGCTGGACCATTGACCGCGCATCTCAGGTGATCATCCTCGAGCACTGTCGCAAGCACGGAATCTGGATCCTGTCGGACGATGCCTACGAAAGACTTTATTTCGCAGACCCGGCTGCCGGAAAGAGTCCAGCAGCTCCTTCGTTTCTCGATCTTGCAACGCCCGATGATAGGGTTGTTTCGGCCAACACCTTCTCCAAGTCGTGGTTGATGACGGGCTGGCGCCTGGGATGGATTTGCGCACCGACCGCCCTGGTGAAAGACCTGGGTACGCTGGTTGAATACAACACCTCGTGTGCGCCAGGTTTTGTGCAGCGTGCCGGACTTGCTGCGATCACCCAGGGAGATGATGTCATCGAGCGTTCGCTCGCCAGACTGAGGGCCTCACGCGATTTTCTGATCCCCAGACTTGCCTCGTTGAATGGAGTGGAAGTGGCGTTTCCCCAGGGGGCGATGTACGCATTTTTCAGGGTATCGGGGATCACCGACAGCCTTGAGCTGTGCAAACGACTGGTGATTGAAGCGGGTATCGGCTTGGCTCCGGGTAGCGCGTTCGGTGACGAGGGTGAGGGGTTCATACGCTGGTGTTTCGCCACTGATATCTCCAGACTCGAGTTGGGCCTGGAAAGATTTGCCGGGGCGCTCACTGCTATCCGTCGCTGATGAGTCGGCCGTCAGTCGGCAGGGGGCGAATGAGCCCACGAGCGATTTCTGGAGAATTTGAAAGTGTCTGATCCAAGACGTGACAATCTCGGGTATTTTTTTTCCGATACGGCAGCTCGCGTACCTGGGCGTATTGCCATCGTTGACTTGTGGGGTGGACGGCGCCGCGAGTTCAGCTTCGGTGACCTTGATCGACGGGCTCAATGCGTTGCGGCTTTCTTTCAGTCTCAGGGCGCGCAGCCGGGTGATCGTATCGCTTTGCTGGTGGGAAACCGCTGCGAATACATTGAATCCTTCTTTGGGCTGATGCGCGTTGGGTTAGTGAGTGTTCCTCTCAATCCCAAACAGGCTGAGGCTAATCTTGAATTCATGTTGCGAGACTCCGAGGCGACCGGTTTGATCATCGACCCCGAGGTGTGTCCTCTGGGCGCTACCATCGCAGACAGGCTTGGTCTCCAAATCAAGGTGATGCTATCTGGTGAGGGGGCACCCGTCGCGTCGGGTCTGCCCGACTCCTGGCTGCCTTATGAGCGCGCACTCAGCATGGCGGATTACGCGGTCACGTCGAGGCTCTCCCCGGACGGTATCGCCTTCCAGCCCTATACGGCCGGATCCACCGGTAAACCCAAGGGGGTGAGGCTGCGCCATGAGGGAATGTTGTGGAGCATTCGTTCCACCGAGGAGAAATGGCCAACCAGCCCGGACGAGGTCGGTTTGGTCTGTGTGCCGTTATTTCATAAAAACGCCATGCGAGGTACGGTCAAGCCCAACCTGTTCGCGGGTGGCCGCACCGTCCTGATGCCGCGGTATGAACCGAGGGAGTTTTTGACGACCCTCGCGAAAGAGCGTGCGACCTACTGCGGCGGTGTGCCAGCGATTTTCTCAATGACTCTTCAGCACGAGGATCTGATCGCCACACTGGACTTCAGTGCACTTAAGTTACTGGTTATTGGATCGGCGGTGGTCCCTACCGAGCTGGTGCGTAACCTGAACCAGGTGTTTCCCAGCGCCAAGGTCAAGGAGAGCTATGGTTTGACTGAGGGGGGAGGTCCGCTCCGCGGCCCGGTTGATGGTCGCTTGACGCCTGCGGGTAGCGCTGGAGTGATCGCGGAGGGCTATGAAGTCGAACTGGTTTCGATCGATGGGACTCACGGAGCCGAAGAAGGCGAGCTATGGACCCGAAGCCCCTGTGTGACTGACGGGTATCACAACCTCCCCGAGCTCACACGCGAGCGAATTGTCGATGGGTGGCTGCGAACAGGTGATCTCTTCAGAGTCGATCAGGAGGGTTTTTTCTATTTTCGCGGCCGCGTCGACGATATGTTCAGCTGTGGCGGCGAGAACATATACCCGCGGGAAGTTGAGAGCGTGCTACTGGGGCACTCTGATGTGACTGATGCCTGTGTTGTGCCGGTTCCGCATCCCGTCAAGGGATTGGTCCCCGCGGCGATGGTGGTGCTCCGTCCAGGCGCTGGCGCGGATGCGGAAACTTTGAAGGCGTATTCGCTCAGCAATGGCCCCGCCTATGCACACCCCAGACGTATCCTGATCATCGATTCAATTCCGCTTAGCCCGGCCGGCAAGCCCGATAAGGCGAAGATTCGCGACGAGTTAGAGCGCCTCGGAACTGACGCTCAGTAAGCCCCGGGAAGCGTCAGATCCAGTTGCGCAAACTCGCTCATCCGTTTGCGCCCGGGCTCACGTCAAGAGTCGCTAGGGGACTAGAACAATCTTGCCGATGAAGTCACGCGACTCGAGTAGACGCTCCGCCTCGCGCGCCTCCGATAGCGGGAGCACATGACTGATGACAGGCGTGCACTGGCCTTGGGCGACATATTGAAGGGCGGTAGCGATGTTGTCCTTTGAGTAACCGTTTGACCCAAGGACCTGCAATTCCCGTACCCAGATGAAGCGCATATCGTTGTCAGTACTGTAGCCAGCTGTCGCGCCGCAGGTCAGAAGCCTGCCGCGGGGTTTGAGCGTTCGCAGACTGGGTATCCAAGTATCGCCGCCGGTGTAGTTCACGACCACATCAACGCCCTGCTTGCCGGATAGCTTCCAGGCCGCCTTGCTGAAGTCTTCCCCGTTGTAGTTGATCGCGTGGTCGGCCCCCAATTCAATCAGGCGGCGGCACTTTTCATCACTGCCGGCCGCGGCAATGACTGTGGCGCCTATCATCTTGCAAAGCTGCAGGCAGGCTATGCCCACACCGCCGCTCGCCCCCAGGATCAGAACCAATTCTCCGCTGCGCACCTGGCCAATCTCGAACAGCATCCTGATCGCTGTTCCATAGGCGATCGGTACTGCGGCAGCGGTAACTAAATCGGTATCGGGCGAGAGTCTGATCAGATTTTCAGTCGGCACACGGACAAATTCGGCCATTCCCCCCGGGGTTTCCTCGCCCATCATGCCTTCGTGGGTAACGGGGTGCAGCGCTACGCGGTCACCAATATTCCAGCCACTCACATCAGCGCCCAGTCCAGCGATTTCACCCGCCATATCACCGCCCGATATGAAGGGCATGGGCACCGGAAAGCCGGGCATCCCGCGACGTACGAAGATGTCGAGGTGGTTGAGTCCGCAACCTCCGATTTTCACCAACACCTCACCCGGTCTGGGTTCCGGGATGGGCCAGTCGCGGTACACCAGGTTTTCCAGGCCGCCCTGGCGTTCAATTACTGCAGCTTTCATGGGGTAGTACCAATTTGGAGGAGTGATGAGCGACGTCTGGTCTCGCAGACCAGCGCACAAAGAGGCAGGAAGATAGTTCAACTGGATCACACTGTCCAACCCACTGTTCTCTCGTCGAGACATGCCTTTGGATTGCGCAGAAATATCGTGCAACGTACTTGTTGCTTCCGCGTGCTGCGCGCAGTCACACACTTCCGGTGACGCCTAGTCGGAATGAAACAGCGCACTCAAAATATCCGTTGACGTTGTCAAGGACCGATGCGAGGATCTGCCGCTTCTCTGCGTACAACCTTGAGGATGCTCGAGGGCGCGATGCAGAACCTGATCGCGTTGATGTAGAGGGCTCCTCGGGCCACCTGGGCCGAATCAGCTTTTTGTGCATCTGTCCGAACTTGCCTGACAAAAGGGGTATCTGATGAAGTCAGTGTTCAGTCGTTTAGCGGCCGTTGTTGTCGCTGGGGTGGTGTGCGCGGGGTCTGCCTTGGCGCAGCAAGCCACGGTAATTCGTTTAAGTCACGGTATGCCTGAGGCGCTCGATTCCGGGCAGCATGCCTGGTCTCTGGTGTTCAAGGAGGCCGTCGAGAGCGGCTCGGGAGGTCGCATCGAGGTGCGAATTCTCGGCAATAACGCGGCCGGTAATGAGCGACAGCAGTTGGAGCGAGTACAGAACGGCATTAACCAGATGCTGTTGGTTTCGGAGATCACTCAGCCCTTCTTCTTCAAGCCTGCGCTGGTGCTGGGCATGCCCTTCCTGTTCAGTTCCTCGCAGGTAGCCTGGGACGTCCTGGACGGACCCTTTGGCCAGCGTTACAACGCTGAATTCCAGAAGGGAACTGGCGTACGTATTCTGGGGCATATTGAGAGTGGCTTCCGGAGCGTCTTCAACGGCAAGGTGCAGGTCAAGACGCCAGACGACCTCAAAGGGATGAAGATCCGCACGGGCGAAAACGCCGTTCATATGGCGATGGTTCGCGGGCTTGGCGCAAGCCCCGTGCCAGTGTCCTGGACCGAGGTCTATACGGCGTTGCAACAAAAGCTGGTTGACGGGATGGAAAACCCCCCGGGGCTTTTCTTCAGTATGAAATTTCATGAGCAGCAGAAGCACCTCACGCTTAATAAGCACCTGTACAGCATGCACACGGCAATGGTCAATGAGAAATTCTTTCAGGGCCTCACGCCGGAGCAGCGCCAGTTGGTGGTCAGCAGCGCTCATCTCGCGACAACCATCGGCCGATCGCAGGCTTTCCTCCTTGAGCGCGCTGCCATCGAAAATCTGAAGAAGAATGGCATTCAGGTTTACACGCCGACCGCCGCCGAATTTGACCAGTTCCGTAAGCTTGGCCGCCCGCCGGCGGAGGCTCTGGTCCGCAAAGAAATTGGCAATGACTGGGTTGATGCAGCGATCCAGGCGGTTAGCGCCGCCGAGCAGAAGCTCACGAAGTTCTAATTTTCAGTCGTGCCCCCGGCGAGGCTCGGTCCTCGCCGGACCCTCAAATTGAGCCCGATCGATTGCGCTGCCGGATTTAATGAGCGAGAAACCGCCGTGGTGCAGGCTAAATCGTGAGTCTTATCAAATCGATTGATACCGTTGTGGTGCGAGTGACCTCTTGGGTCGTCGCCTACTTGACCTTGCAGATGGCGGCGGTCGTGGTGACCGGGGTTTTCTTTCGTTATTTTCTGAACGACGGACTCCCCTGGGTCGAGGAGCTTGCCCGCTATTCGATGATCTGGCTCTCCTGGCTTGGCGGGGGGCTTGCCATTCGCAAGGGTGCGCACATTTCGGTGGATTTTCTGGTCGATGCACTGTCGCCCCGGAGTCGAGCGGCGGTGGTGTTATTGGGTCGGTTGCTGATCCTGACCTTCCTCTGTATCTGCATAGGCTTGGGTGCTGAGCTCACCGCGCGGGTCTCCATGCAGTCGACCATCGCCCTCGGGGTCTCCATGCAGATACCGTACTCCGCAATCCCGATTGGGTCGGCGTTGATGGTCTATCACCTCCTGATCGTCATGTTTTGCCCCTGGGCGCGCGTTCAGAGCGGTTCAACCGAATACCAGGTTTAGAAGGGGCGAGATGTGGTTGGCTTGACTCTATTCGGACTGATGCTGGTGCTCATGCTGCTTGGGGTGCCTGTCGTTTTCAGTATTGGACTAGCGGCTGTCGCGGCAACGTTTGTGATCGGTAGTAGTTCGCCGCTTCTGATCGTACCGAGCAGCATGTTCAACGGTATGGATTCCTTCCCGCTGATGGCGGTGCCGTTCTTCATTCTCGCCGGTGAGATGATGAACCGCGGCGGTATTGCTGAGCGCTTGGTCGATTTCGCCAACTCGGTGGTGGGTCACATTCGCGGTGGGGTCGGGCACGCAACAGTGGTGTCCAATACGCTGCTGTCACTCGATACCGGGTCAGCCCTGGCGCAGGTTGCGGCAATTGGCAAGATCATGATTCCGGCGATGGTGAGGCAGGGCTACGACCGGAATTTTGCCACGGCGCTTGCGTGCAGCTCCTCACTGCTCGGCCCCATCATTCCGCCCAGTATCACCATGGTGATTTACGCAGTGGCCGCCGGTGCTTCGGTGGGGCAGCTGTTTCTCGCTGGTGTCGTGCCCGGCCTGCTGATGGCCGGTGGGCTGATGGGGTACGTCTACTTCCGGGCACTGTTCTCGGGTAGCAAGCCCACACAACGTTTCTCTCTGATGCAGGTGTTCCGCTCTGCCCGTTATGCGATCCTGGCATTACTTATGCCCTTCATCATTCTCGGTGGAATTTTCGCCGGAGTGATGACTCCCACCGAGTCTGCGGCCATTGCGGTGTTGTACGCAGGGGTGGTTGGGGCTTTTGTCTTTCGTCGCCTGAGTTTCCGCGATTTTTACGAGTGTCTGCTGTCTACTGGGATCACGACCAGTTTCATTATGCTGATTGTTGGTGCAGCCCGAATTTTCTCCGATCTTCTCGCCGCCGAAGCGGTGCCGCAGATGATCGTCAAGCAGCTGATATCCATTACCAGCGACCCAGTGATGGTGCTGCTCCTGATCAATCTCCTTCTCTTGGTCGTTGGCTGCCTGATGGATACGACCGCGGCCATCATCATTCTGACCCCCGTGCTCCTCCCCGCAGCGGTGCAGGCAGGGATCGAACCCGCGCTGTTTGGGATCGTGATGTGCCTGAATCTGACGATAGGCATGGCGACACCGCCTGTAGGGGTTGCTCTCTACCTTGCTGCGCAGGTTGGAGGAATACGAATAGAGCATCTTGTACGGGCGATCTGGCCATTGCTGGTGCTTCAGGTTGGTGTGCTGATGCTCATCACTTATGTTCCTTCTCTTTCGCTCGCTCTGCCTCGCTGGCTTGGTTATTGATGGCGGATAGGTACTGTTTTAACGTTCAGGAGACTCCATATGGCAACCCCTCATAATCTGCCCTTCACCGTAGAGGAATACCGCACGCGGCTGGGACATGTTCAGAAGGAAATCAGGGCACGAGGGGTAGACGTGCTGATGGTGACCCATCTCGAGAATATTTATTACCTGACGGGATACCGGACAATCGGTTTCTACTCGTTCATGGCTCTTTTTGTGCAGCCTTCTGGCGACCCCACACACTTCGGCCGCTTTATTGAAAAAAGCTCACTGCAGGGTAGTGCCTGGATAGATGACCTGGAGCTGCACCAGGACACGGAAGCCTATATCGATGCCTGTACCCGCATCATCAAAGAAAGAAAGTGGGATCGCTGCACCATCGGCATTGATAAAAGCGCCTGGTACCTCACGATTGACGATTTCGAGAAACTCCAGGCTCGGCTGCCCAATGTGCGCTGGGTCGACAGTTCACTCATCGTTGAAAGCATGCGTCTCATCAAGTCGCCGGCTGAGCAGGCGTACAGCCGTCAGGCGGGTAAGGCGGCTTCAGAAGGAATGCGCTCGGCCTTCGGCGCTCTGCGCGCAGGGGTCACCGAGGACGATCTGATGGCAGCGGCCTACCAGGGGCTGTTCCGCATGCACAGCGAGTATCCTGGCCTGCCTCCGCTCATCAACTCCGGGGTGAGGCACACCATGGCCCACTCCATGGCCGAAGGTAATCCGGTGAACGAGGGTGATGCCGTTTACTTTGAAGTGGGGGCGAGTATCAAACGCTACCACGCGGCTACCCTCCGAATCGGTTATGTGGGCACGCCCCCAAAGCTGTTCCTGGATCTGACCGACCTCTGTCGCCGGTCGATCGACGCGGGGCTCGCCCAGATGAAGCCGGGCAATCCTGCCGAGGCCGTCGATCATGCGGCACGCAAGGTCATCGCGGATGCAGGCTACGGCGACAAATTCCGTCATAAGGCAGGTTATTCAATCGGAATCGCATTTCCGCCGGACTGGAGCGAGGCCAGGACGATGATGCTTCGTGGGGGCGAAAAGCGGCCCTTGCAGCCCGGAATGGTTTTTCACTTCCTGCCGGCTGTCTTTGAGTACAAGGAGTACGGCGTCGGGCTGAGCGAAACGGTTTTGATCACGGAAAACGGCTACGAGATCCTGACCGACGTGGAACAGAAACTTTACGTCGTCAAATGACCAGGAGCCTGCCTTGACAGCAGTTGCAGAGATCTCGGCAGTTCTGATTGCCGGCGCTCGAATTTTTTCGCTGGACGGTGATGTTCACCTTCCGCCTGAGTCGGATCTGTTGGTGGTGGGCGATCGCATCGCGGCCATTCGCAAGGGGCTTGCGAACGATTTGCGTGCGGGCAGACGGATTCCCGAGTTGCCCGTTGGCGCCTGCGTTGAGCAGATCGACGGTCGGGGAAAATTGGTCATCCCCGGCTTCGTCAACGCGCATTACCATTCGCATGATGTGCTTCTGAAGGGTTGCTTCGAGACAATCCCGCTTGAGCAATGGGTTCTGTCTGCGCTGCCCCCCGCGTTTCCCAAGCGCAGCGTTGCGGAGATCAGAGCCAGAACGCTTTTGGGCGCTATCGAATGTCTGCGTAGTGGCATCACTACAGTGATGGATCTGGCAACTGTCTATCCCTACGACGACGAGCACGTTGATGCGATTCTTAAGGCCTACGCGGACGTCGGAATACGCTGTGTCTTTTCCCTTCAGGTCACCGATGTTCCTGGTGTGAAGTCGATCCCTTTTTGGGATGAGGTGGTTCCGGAAGATCTGCGGACGGGGCTGTCAGGTGCGGTGGAGCCCTTCAGAGGAGTCGATGCCCTTGATCTGGTTCGTACCAGTTTGCTCCGCCGCCGTGATTTTCATCCACGAATCACATGGGCGCTGGGGCCAACCAGCCCCGAGCGCTGTAGCGAACGCTTCCTGGAGGGGCTGAGCGAATTTTCGGAGCAGCATAACCTACCCATTTACACACATATCTACGAGTCAAAGGCGATGACGCTTATGGCCCGTCAGGGCCACGAGCGGGACGGCGGCTCTTTGATCAATTACCTGAAACGTTGTGGCGCACTCAACCGGCACCTCACCATGGCGCACAGTGTGTGGATGCTTCCCTCCGAGGTTGAAATGATCGGAGAGCATGGAGCCCGTGTGGCTCTATGCCCAGTGGGTAATCTGAAGACAAAAAGTGGTGTGGCCCCGATACGCCCCTATATGCAGGCGGGTGTCGGTATCGCGCTTGGTTGCGATAACTGCAGCTGTAGCGATTCGCAGAATATGTTTCAGTCGATGAAGCTGTTTGCTTCGCTCGCCGCCATCACGCATCCGGAGCCGGGTCCTCCCACCGCAGCGGATGCGTTTGAGGCCGCAACGATAGAAGGCGCTCGCACGGCAGGTCTGCAGCGGGAAATCGGCGAGCTTAAGGTGGGGATGAAGGCTGACCTCTCCATCATCGATCTGAGCGACCCTTCATTCGTGCCGCTTAACAGCGTGATAAGACAGCTTGTCTTCACCGAAAGTGGCAGAGGCGTCGAGCACGTCATGGTTGATGGACGCTTTGTTGTCCGTAACCGCTCAATCACCACAGTGGATGAGCGCTCGCTGCGAGAGGAAGTTGAAGAGCTGATGGTTGAACTGCGCCGTGATCTTGAGTCGGTTGTCGATCGTATCGATGGATTGATGCCCTATCTCCTCAAAGCGCACCGTATGACCTGGGAGGCGGATATTGGACTCGAGCGGTATATCGGGCTCGGAGAGGGTTGACCTCGCGATCTGCTTGTCAGGCTGTCTTGCCGTACGACTGAATCATTCAGGAGAAAGTCACCGATGAAAATCCGCGTGCTGTCGGAATCCGATTGCCGTGCGTCAATCGATATGAGTGCGGCAATCGACGTACAGGCCGAGGCCTTCAGGCTACTCGCCGCTAATCGTTCGGTGGAGGGGCTGCGCAGTTTCGCAGTTTCAGAGACGCCGCCCGGGGTTGCGATTTTCAATCCCTGTTTCCTGCTGGGCGGTGCGGGCTATGGGATCAAGGTGGTCTCTGATTTCTACGACAACGATAAGCGGAGCATCCCCAGGATGAGTGCGCTAGTGGCCCTGTTTGATGGCACTACGGGCTACCCGAGAACTGTCATGGAAGGTGGCTACCTGACGGATCTCCGCACCGGCGCGGGAACCGCGCTGGCGGCGCGATATCTGGCGCGAAAGGACAGTCGGATCGTGACCATCATAGGCGCTGGCAGGGTGGCTCGTAACCAGCTAGAGGCAATTGCTGCGATTTTTGATATCAAGACTGTTTTCGTTTCCACGCGTACCGAGTCCCGCGGTCAGGACTTTATCCGGCGCATGCGAGAGCGGGGCGGTCGAGTTCCCGCCGATATCCGCCTGACCAGTTCCCGTGAGGAAGCAATCAGACAATCGGATATCGTGATTGCTGCCACTACGTCGACTGAGCCGGTTATCGAGGGGCGTTGGCTTAAACCGGGTACTTTCGTCGCCTCTGCCGGAGCCTACGAGCCTACCGCGCGTGAAGTCGATACTGAGACGGTTGTTCGGGCGGCTCGCCGGGTGATCGATAGCCGCAAAGATTGTCTGAGTCACGCGGGCGACTTTATCCTGCCCTCAAAAGAAGGTGTCTTGGATCTCAATTCCGTCGCAGAAGTGGCAGAGCTCGCCAGCGGGGCGGTCAACGGCCGGCAAACAGACGATGAACTTACCTACTACAAATCGATAGGCGTACCCATCCAGGATCTCATTACCGCTCAGCACATCGAGCAGCGTGCGCTTGCGTTGGGGCGCGGTATAGAAATTGATATTGGTGGTGACGAGCCCTGAGCGTTTCGCCTTGATCGGAGATATTGATGTCGTCGGCTGGCAATCTGTCTGAGCGGAACCCGGTGTTTGGCCCCCGTGGCAAGCTGGGAATCGTCGTACCCGCCAACAACTCTGTTATCGAGCCTGAGTTCTGGTCGGCTCTACCTAAAGGTGTGGCGCTCTATGGGACACGCATCATGGCTCGGGGTGACCTGACCCCCGATGCTGTGCGGCTGATGGAAACTCAGGTCGATCGCGCGGTCGATGAACTTTCGGCGACCGGTGTCGATGTCATCGCTTATGCGGATATGGTGACAACCTTCATCATGGAGCCCGGGTGGAACGAGCATGCAGTTGAAAGTATCAGCCGGAAAACAGGTGTTGCCTGTGTTTCTGCGTGGACTTCGCTGCGCGATGCGCTGTCGACCTTGGATGTTCGGAGCTTTGCCCTGGGTACGCCCTACCCGGCATCGATTCATGCTCTGGCGCCTCCCTTCTTTGAGGCCCGCGGTTTTCGACTGACTGGTCACGCTACGCTCGATATTATCGCGATGCGTGATGTGCCTAAGGTTGATCCAGAGCTTCTGCGTGACTTCGTCAGGAGCCTGGCAAGAGACGGCGCCCAGGCGGTTGTTTTGCTGGCGACTGATCTGCCAACCTTTGCATGCCTGGAAGCGCTGGAGGCCGACTGCGGCTGCCCGGTATTGTCCTCAAATCAGGTGATCCTTTGGGCAGCGCTTCGTGCTATGGGCGTGCCAGACCGCCTTTCTGGCCTTGGTGCACTGTTTCAGCGCTGAGCAAGATCCCTCCTCCATCCTATTTTTGACAGACCCAACATGTCCCGAATCAATGCTCAACGTCTGATGGCCGATCTTCGCAGTCTCGCCGAGTTTGGCAAGTTCGGCACCGGGGTCGACCGTATTTCCTTTTCCCCGGCAGATCTCGAGGCGCGCGCCTGGCTTTTGTCTCGTATGCGAGAGGCGGGTCTGGATGCGGCGATCGATAGCGTTGGCAATGTTCGCGGAGTAACGAAGAACGCCTCCCGAGCGGTCGTCATTGGCTCGCATACTGATTCTGTCCCAAAAGGCGGCTGGCTGGACGGTGCCATGGGTGTGGTGTATGGACTCGAGATTGCCCGGTCGCGATTGGAGTCGGGGCGTGCGGCGCGTCTCGGTGTTGATGTGGTGTCGTTTCAGGATGAAGAGGGAAGTTACTTCCCCTGCCTGGGTAGTCGGTCATTCTGCGGCGAGTTAACCGAGGAAGATCTCGGTCGAACCCGCACGGCCACGGGCGAGTCAATTCGCGAGGCCATCGCTAGAGCTGGTTATGCCGGCGGTGCACCGTGGTGCCTTGACCGCGCGCGCCATGTTGCGTTTTTGGAGGCCCATATTGAGCAGGGCCCCAGACTGGAAGCGGAGAAATCCCGGATTGGCGTGGTAACCGGTATTGTGGGCATCCGGCGGCTGAAAATCACCTCAGCGGGCCAGGCCGATCACGCTGGAACAACTCCGATGACGATGCGTAAGGATGCCGTGCGTCCTCTGCTGGAGTTGGGGCATCGGGTCCATGCCGAGTTTCCCGGACTCTCTAGCCTCGACACGGTCTGGAACATTGGCAGCCTGCTTATCCAGCCCGGGGCTGCGAATGTCGTGCCCAGTAGCGCTGAAATGATCCTTGAGTGGCGCGACACCTCTGTTGAAAAACTGGATCAGATTGAAGCCACGCTGATGAGCTGGATCTCTGACCTGAACAGGCAACCTGGTGTTGAACTGACCAGCACCCCAATTGCCCGCATTCGGCCCACGCTCATGGCTGAACCACTGCAAACCGCAATTGAAGCTTCAGCGCGAGCGGAAAGGGCACGCCTCATGCGTATGCCCAGCGGTGCTGGGCATGATGCGATGGTGGTGGGGCACCACCTCCCCGCAGGCATGATATTCATTCCGAGCATCGGCGGGCGCAGCCATGACATCGTTGAAGATACCTCCGAGGAGGATATCGTGCTTGGATGTGAGGTGATGGCTGGGGTCGTTGACGGGCTCGAGGCCGTCTGAGACCTTTCTGCGGGATTCCTGACTGAGACCATTCAGGGCCCCAGTCAGGTAAGAAACTCAGCAGCCTGTCTTACTTTCCAATCACGCGCAGATCGTCGCGTGGCGGCAGATAGCGCTCGGTGTAGGTCTCGCTTACCGATTGCTTGGTCTTGACCTGGAACGCGTCGGCCGCCTGATCGAGCGTACGAGCGAGCCTTCCCATATCAACATTGCTCATACCATTCTTGAGCACATTGGGCGAGAGAAACATCGCGTCAAGCGACATCTGAATGCGTGCTTTCTCGATTTCGTTGTTGACCAGCGGGTCGCGCTTCTTGATGGACGCGATGGCTGCGTCGCGATCACGGATCATGACATTCAGCCCGTGAACAGTAGCCCGGATGAAATCGGTAATGACTTGTGGATTAGCCTGTGCAAACGCCGGTGTGGTGATGAGGGCATGGCCGTAAAGCTCGACCCCGTGGTCAGCATAGAGCATGAGATTGACGCTGTCCGCAGCGACCCCCATATTACGCAAGTTCATCATGATGGTTGTGACGTGGCCACTGATGGCATCCGCCTGACCACGGACCAGCATGGTTTCGCGTAATTGCGGGGTGACTGTGATCCACTCCATTGACCCCTGATTGAGCTTGTTGGTCGACGCGAACAGGGGAAAGACCTGGCGGCTGGCATCACCCAGGGGGGCAGCAAGCTTCTTTCCGTTCAGATCGGCTGGCGAGGCGATCTTGGCGGTCTTGAGCGACGCGATAGACAAAGCGGATTTATCGTGAACCAGCGCCACCGCGATCAGCTTCCGATCGGGGTTGTTCGCGTTATGGTTCATCATGGTGTAGACATCGGCGAGCCCGATATCGTAGGTTCCTGAAGCGACCTTAGTGACCGCATCGCCCGAGCCTGCGCCTCGGTCCACGGTGACGTTCAAGTTGTATTTCGCGTAGGTGCCGTCGTCGGCGGGTAGCGTGAAAACCGACTGCTGGCCCTGGAATACCCAATCGAGGACAAATCGGACATTCTTTTGTTGTGCGAGGGCGCTACTGGAAAGTAGCGCCAGCACAGCCGCCGAAGCGGCTCCGGTCAATCTTATGCGATTAATCAGTTTCACAAAAACCTCCATCGGTGCCATTGAAAGGCATGGGCTAAAAAACTCAGAATGAACTCACGAGGGCCTGATAAAACGTCCTGATGCTGTACCCACCAACTGACCGCTGCGAGCGATCACCCGACCTCCCAGCAAGGTGTGCGTGATGGTCGAGCCAATTCGCCATCCGTTGAATGGCGTAGCTCCTGCGCGGCTCAGTTGC
>CAIPNM010000431.1 GCA_903866395.1 uncultured bacterium | reverse complement strand
TCTCCCACCAGCAACTGCGCACCCGGAACCAGTTCATCGTGAGGGCGCTAAAGATCAGCATCGCAAGCGTGCAGGCCGCAACCACCCGGGCCAGTTCCCACCAGCCATGGATATCGATCAGCAGCAGCTGCGGGTTGAAAATCCAGATGAAGGGGAGAATGACAGTGCGAAGCGCATAGAGCGATCCCTGGATGCCGGTCCTGATGGCGTCTTCGCCCGAGATTGCCGATGCTGCAAACGTGGCAAGCCCGACCGGCGGCGTGATGTCACCCATGATGCCGTAGTAAAAAACGAACAGATGGACCGCAATGAGCGGAATGATGAGGCCGCTCTGTGCGCCCAGTTCGACCACCACCGGCGCCATCAGCGTGGCCACCAGCACATAGTTAGCGGTGGTGGGAACGCCCAACCCCAGGACCAAGCAGACAAAAGCGATGAAGAGCAGCATCGCGATCACGTTGCCCTGCGAGACGAGTTCGACGAACTCGGTCATGCGCAACCCGAGCCCGGTCAGCGTGATGCCCCCCACAATGATGCCGGCGGTCGCCGTGGCAATGCCAATTCCAATCATGTTGCGCGAGCCGTCGTGAAAGCCCGCCACCACATCATTGACTCCATCGCGCCAGCGTCCTTCAATCGGCTCGTGACGAAGCCACGCGATAAGCGGTCGCTGCGTGAGCATGAGGGCGATCAGCACCGCGACCGCCCAGAACGCCGACAGCGACGGCGAGAGTTCCTCGATCATGAGGCACCAGATCAGGGTGCCGATCGGCAGCAGAAAATGAAGCCCCGCCTTCACCGTAGCCCAGGTGTCCAGCACCTGCGGATCCTCGATATCGATGTCCTGCGGCAGATCAGGCGAGCGCGCGGCCTCGCGAATCGACACCAGATAGAGCCCGGTGACGATGGCGCCCACCGCCCACGGCGCAGCCTCGCCCAGCAGCGCTTTCGCCGCGAGCAACAGGTAGTAGAGGAGCGCCACCACCATGACGCTGCCCGAGAGGCCCAACCCCAGGCGGATGAAACGGTCTGAGGCTGAGCGTGGCGCGCGTTGCACCAGCGGCACCATGCCCATCTTGAGCGCTTCAAGGTGGACGATGTAAAAGAGGCCGATGTAGGACAGCACGGCCGGAAGGAGCGCGTGCTTGACGATCTCGGAGTAGGGAATGCCGACGTACTCCACCATCAGGAAGGCGGCTGCACCCATCACCGGAGGCATGATCTGGCCATTGACCGAACTCATGGTCTCGATGGCGCCGGCCTTCACGCCGCCATAGCCTGCCTTCTTCATGAGCGGAATCGTGAAGATCCCCCCCGAGACCACATTGGACACCGACGAGCCTGAAATCATGCCATTCAGCGCCGATGACACCACGGCCACCTTGGCCGGGCCACCACGCAGATGCCCAAGCGCGGCGAAGCTCACCTGCATCATGTAATTGCCGCCGCCCGCACGGTCGAGCAGCGCGCCAAACAAGACATACACAAAAATAGCGCCAGTGGAGACCCCGAGTGCAATGCCATAGACACCCTCGGTGGTCAGCCACATATGCGAAATCAACCGGTTGAGCGATGCGCCCTTGTGCTGAAGCACCTCGGGCATGAAGGGCCCAGCCATCGCATAACCGATGAACAGTACGGCGAGTGCCGCCATCGGCCAGCCCACTGCGCGACGGGTGGCTTCGAGAAGCAGCAGCAGACCCATGCTCGCCGTGAACACATCGAACCCAGTGGGCTGACCAGGACGGGTAGCAAGCTGGGCGTAAAACAGCAGCAGGTAAGCGCCTGCGAAGGCCCCTGCGCAGGCGAACACCCAGTCTGTGATGGGCACGCGGTCGCGCGGCGAGCGCTTCGTCGCGGGCCAGGCGAGAAACGCCAGAAAGAGGGCAAAACCGAGGTGGACCGAGCGCGCCTCGGTGTCGTTCAGAATCCCGAACCCAAGCGTGAAGGGTAAAGGGGATGCATACCAGAACTGAAACAGCGCCCAGGCCAGCGCAGCCGCAAAGATGATCTGGCTCGTCAGGCCAGACGGACTGCGTGCACCGGTATCGGTGTCAGCCACCAACTGCTGCAGTGCCTCGGGGGCTTTCTCGATATCGGTTGCCATGCGGCGGATTCCCGGTTGGGCAAGGCCGCCACAGGCGAAGCATGCTTCGCCCCGGTGGCGGCCCAGGGCTCTACCGGATTACTTGATCCAGCCCTTTTCCTTGTAGTAGCGCACAGCGCCGTCGTGAAGCGGTGCCGAGTTGCCATCCTTGATCATGTTCTCGGGCTTCAGATGCGCGAGCGCTGGATGCAGCTTCTTGAACTCGTCAAAGTTGTCGAACACCGCTTTCACCACCTGATAGACGGTGTCGGCGGGGGTTTTCGACGAGGCAACCACCGTGGCGAGCACGCCATAGGTCTGAGCCGGGTCTGGGTTGTTCGGGTAGAGCCCGCCAGGAATGGTGACGCGCGCGTAATAGGGACGGGAGGACAGCAGTTGGTCCACCGCAGGCCCGGTGACCGACAGCAGGCGCGCACCGCAGCTGGTGGTGGGGTCCTGAATGTTGGCGCTGGGATGGCCCACGCCATAGAAGAAGCCGTCGATCTTGCCGTCGCAGAGCGCCGGCCCGTGCTCATCGGCCTTGAGCTCGGAGGCGAGCGAAAAATCACCCATCTTCCAGCCCATTGCGCCGAGCAGTTCCTCCATCGAGGCACGCGTGCCGGAACCAGGATTGCCGACATTGAAGCGTCGGCCCTTCAGGTCGGTGAGCGTCTTGGCATTGAGTTCTTTGCGGGCGAGCACGGTGAAGGGCTCGGGGTGAACCGAGAACACAGCGCGCAGATCGCCGTAAGCGCCGCCGCTCTTGAACTGAGCCTCGCCCTTGAAGGCGTTGTATTGAACGTCGGACTGGGAGAAGCCGAGATCGAGTTCACCCGCCTTGATGGTGTTCACGTTGAACACCGAACCGCCGGTGGACTCGACCGAGCAGCGGATGTTGTGCTTGGCGCGGTCCTTGTTCACCAGACGGCAGATGGCGCCGCCCGCGGCGTAATAAACGCCCGTGACACCACCGGTTCCAATGGTGACGAACTTCTGCTGGGCATAGACCGATGCGCCGGGAATTGCGGCAGCGAGCGACGCCGCGGCAAAAGCGCCGTAAAGGAAGGATTTACGCAACATGGCGGGGGGTCTCCTTGAGATGATTCAACACGAGGAAATAGCGGCATCGAGCGCCGCATGAAAACGTTCAGAAATGATCGCGAGTTCGGAGTCGGATGCGATGAAAGGAGGCGCGAGCAGCACATGATCGCCCTGGCGGCCGTCTACGGTTCCGCCCATGGGGTAGAGCATCAGGCCGCGCGCCATGGCTTCACGTTTGATCCGCGCATGTAAGCGCAGCGACGAATCAAACGGCTGCTTGGACGGGCGGTCTTGCACCACTTCTGCCCCCCAGAAGAGGCCCCTGCCGCGGATGTCACCCACATGCGGGTGATCACCGAGCGCGCGCTGTAAGAACTGTTGCAGCGTCTCGCCCGCCTGCCGCGTGCGATCGAGAAGCGCATCGCGCTCAATCACCTGCTGGACCGCAAGGGCAGCCGCGCAAGCCACCGCATGGCCGAGATAGGTGTGGCCATGCTGAAAAAACCCCGAACCTTTGGACATCGCTTCGACGATTTTTTGCTGAGCCAGCACTGCGCCAATCGGCTGATAGCCGCCGCCCAGCCCCTTGGCGATTACCAGCAGATCCGGGACAACGCCTTCCTGTTCACAGGCATGAAGACTGCCGGTGCGGCCCATCCCGCACATCACTTCATCCAGGATCAGCAGCACCCCGTGACGGTCACAGACTTCGCGAACCGCGCGGAAATAGCCAGGAACCGGCGTGAGTACGCCCGCAGTGGCCCCGCCTACAGTCTCGGCGACAAAGGCGATCACCTGGTTCGCACCGATTTGCTCTATTGCGGTGTCGAGTTCGCGCGCCAGCCGTTCGCCGTAAGCCTCGGGGGTTTCCTCAGGCTGCTGCTCGCGATACGGATAGCACGGCGACACATGGGTGGCCGGCATCAGGATGGGAGCAAAGGGCTCGCGTCGCCACGCGTTGCCACCCACGGCGAGCGCCCCCAGCGTGTTGCCGTGATAGCTCTGCCGGCGGGCAATGAAACGGGTGCGCTGCGGCTCACCGATCTCAAGAAAATACTGCCTGGCCATTTTGAGGGCCGCCTCCACCCCCTCGGAGCCACCGCTCACAAAGTAGGCGTGACTCATGCCAGCCGGCGCGCGGTCAACCAGATGCGCAGCCAGTTCCTCGGCCACGTCAGTGGTGAAAAAACTGGTGTGGGCAAAGGCAAGCCGGTCGATCTGCTCATGCATCGCCGCGAGCACGGCAGGGTGCCCGTGGCCCAGACAGGACACGGCCGCTCCGCCCGACGCGTCAAGATATTCGCGGCCTTCGCTGTCAACCAGCCAGGCACCATGCCCCGACACCGCGACCGGCGGGCGGTGATGCAGATGACGGTGAAAGACGTGAGTGGTTGACATGAGTTGGGATGGCAATGCACGGCGAGTATAGGGCGAGCGACGACCTCATGGCGAACCGCCAGGCACTCCAGCGCCGGAGCGCTAGCCCCTGGAGCTTCCGCGCCGGAGCTCCCGCGCTGGAGCTCCCGACCCTCGAGCGACCGCGCCACCGGGCTCCCGCGCCCATGGAGCCCTTACAGATCCGGGGAGATCCCGGCGATTTTCCCCAGCGCAAACCGGAATGTGTTGGTGACGAGCGTACGCCCGCAGCGCTCGGCGGCCGACGCATCGCGGCTGCGTAGCGCGTGTAGCAACTGCTGCCAGGTGTCGAGTGACTGCCGCCGTCTTTCCTTTTCCGACAACCCAAGGCGGGTGTAGCGGGCGACCTGCGCCGACATCTGCATGAACATTCGTTCAAGCCGTAAATTGCCACCGCGACGCAGCGCGTA
>CAIPNM010000430.1 GCA_903866395.1 uncultured bacterium | reverse complement strand
CGGAACATTGACCGCTGCGACAGTGACAAATGTTTCGGGCGTGACGGTTCACAGCACCAGCCCGCTGGAACTTCGCGGAACCGCGTCGGCGCTGTCGG
The DNA here is from genome assembly GCA_903866395.1 of uncultured bacterium. GTDB lineage: Bacteria > Pseudomonadota > Gammaproteobacteria > Burkholderiales > Burkholderiaceae_E > SYIM01. The sequence goes on along the minus strand of CAIPNM010000430.1, from coordinate 3,593 downwards.
GCTACCTCGCTGCGAGTGGGGCGCTGCGCTACCACGGCACCGCGGCGTCCTACACGCTGGAGCTGCGCGATGCGCAGGATGAGCTGGACGGGACTGCGATCATCGACATCGTCGAGGCCGAGCAGAATCCGCTGGCACCGTTCGATACCAACTACCTGGCGGCGACCACCCGGATGGTGCTCCCGCAGGCGATCATCGCAACGCCCGGCGCGGCGCTTCAGGTCAAGGGAGTTTTCGGTGCATCTCTCAGTTCGGCCGCCTCGCCATCAGCGATAAGTTCCAGCGCAGCCATCGGGTCCGAGCACTACTTCATCGTGACGGGCGCCACGACTGGCTCGATGTGGGGGTCGGGTATCTTTACTGACCACACAAGTCTTGCTACGGCCGCGGTGTTTGAAGGCATTCTCGCCGCTGGCGAGACGGGTGTGGTCAAGGTGACTTTATTGGAGGGGCTCAGCGCGTACGAGTCCGCGACCGCTAACGGGATCACGACCACTGCGCTGGCGACCGCGCATTCCCGTAGCTTCACCGTGGACGCGGTGGATCCGGGTGTCGCTGCGGCGCTGACATCTGGCGCTGTTTCCGGCACCGCCCCGATCGAGTTTTACGGTGCGGGCCTTCTTGATATTGACCTCGAGCTCCCGACCGCTTCGCTCACTGTCAACCCTGGCGCTACCGGCGTCGCGGTCGCTGCGCTCACCAGCCCGGCGCGGACTCGTCTGACCGGCACCGCGTCGCAATTGAACGCGCTCTTTTCAACGCCCGGTGCCGTTCAATTTGATGTGGCGACCGGCGGCGTGACCATCCCGTTCCGCATGGTGCAGGGCGGAGCAACGGGCTCCATCTCGCTAAATCCCAAGACCGCAACCAATACCGATCAGCTTACGAAGTCGGTTCCGACGCTCGAGCTTGCCTCGCTGCTGCGTTCGTCTGAATCCACCTCCGCCACTGCGGCCACGCAGGGCAAATGGATCCGCGTGGTGCTGTCGTCGGCATCGCCGACCACCGACACCGCGAAGGTCCGAATTTCGGGTCTCACTTCGCATGCGACCACGAGAGACAACGTGGTTGCCGACTTGACCGATCCCGCCAGCCCGGTTTACAGCGGCACGGTAAGCGCGCTCAACGCGTACTTCGCCAATGGGCACGCCACTTATTCGATCTCGGCTGGCACCACCGCACCGATCACGGTGTCGTTGCTCGACTCGGGCAATCAGAGCGTCAGCGTTGCTGCTTCGTCAGTCGAGGCTTACAGCCTAGCCACCGCGAGCGTGCAACAGCAGCCGGGGCTGCCCGCAAGCTTATCGGTGGTTAACACCGGATCGTCTGCCTCGCCGGTGGTCTTGGCGGGTGCGCTGGTAAGCGGTTCATCTGGTTCTACGAACGCCACGGTGACCATCCGTGCGCTCGATGGCGGCACCCTTGCCGGCGTGTCCGCACAGGGCGCGGTTGCCACCAGCACCGGCACCGGTGCGAGCAGCACCAGTGAGCTGACGCTTAGTGGATTAGTGAGCGAAATCAATGCCGCCTTGGCCACGCTGGGTACGGTCACTTATCAGCGCTCGGCGAGCACTGCGGACTCCGATCGCTTGCGTGTCACCACGCAGATCGGCACTTCCGCGACGCAAACCGTCACCACCCTCCCAGAGCCCGTAATCGCCGGCGCGCCGACGTTGACGCTTCCCGCATCGGTCACGCTCGTGCCGGGCGCAGACAGCAGAGTCTATTTCGGCACCGATCGTTTGAGTTATTCGGGCACTGATCAGTTGACCTTCACCGTCACCGCGTCGTCTGGTACCTTGAGCGCCGGCGCGCAGGACGGCGGGGTGTCTGTAGTGTCCGCAAGCTCGGACCAGGTGGTGTTGCAAGGCTCCGCCGATAACCTTGATACTTGGATCAGTGCGGGTAAGCTGCGCTACAACACGCTTGCAACCGGGCATCTTGAGATCGTAGTTGCGTCGGAAGCCTCGAGTTCGATCAAGGCCTTTGGCCGAGTTGATGTTTTGTTAGCCACGTTGCAGCAGGGTGCGGATTCCGCTGCCCCGACTATCGCCTTACCGGATCGATTGCAGCTCGCGGCCGAAGGAAATACCGAGCTGTTCGTCGGTGTAAATCCTTTCAATGCGGCAGAGTCCCGCGAACTGTTGATTACGCTCACCGCCCCAACTGGCGCGGGCGATCTCACGCTCTACGAAGATGGCGTAGGTGACGCCGACGGCGTGACCGTCAGCACCGCCACCGTGAGCGGCAAGGAAGTCGCCACATTGAGTGGGTATGCATCTGCGCTCAACACCTATTTCACCACCGCTGGAAAGATCACCTACAACAGCGTCGCTGGTGACCTGAGGATCACGGTATCGGCGGGTTCGGGGAACACGCTGCGCAGTCTTGAGACCGTGTGGCGGCCGGAGTCGCCTGTTGGTGCGGCCATGCCGCAGATCGGAACGCTTTCGCAAAAGCTCTTGGTGACCAATGGCTACGACAATCGGATTGCCTTCAGCGGCCTGACTTTGTCGGGCACCGGCACGCTGACGGTCACGCTGGCGCTCCCCTCCACGCTCGCGCTCTCCACGAGCCCAGGCTGGTCGGCACCGGATGTGGACGGAGTGGATGCGACGGTTTCCGCCGATAAACGCACGCTCACGCTTGAAGGCACAGCAACGGCGCTGCAGAACTATCTACAGCGCTCGGACCGTGTGGTCTACAACGGACCGGGTCAAGTCGGTGGCGCGCCAATCCCCGTGACGCTGGAGCTCAGAAAGGGTAATGACGACGTCAACGAAACCATAGCCACCTTCGCATTCGACGAGCCGGTACAGCCCACTACCACTGACCAGAATATTCGGCTCAGGTTGCAGGCTGCGGACCCGTATCAGAGTGGGTGGGTGAATCTGATCTTCCCGAGGCCCGGTTCGACCGACACCAGTCAGCTGATTGATACCTCCGATACGGTTACCAACCAGTCGGTATACGTGGAGCTTGAGGTTACTCGGAGCGCGCTTCAGATCGCAGGCTTGGAGACCACACCGGGTGATTTCGGGCTGACAGGCAGTATCACCGTCGCGGCTAGCTCCGCACTATCCGGCGGCGGTAACGCAACCCGTTTCGTTGGCTCGCCCTCCGCCCTCAACGCTTTCTTCGCGGCGTCTGGCAATGTCCGCTACAACGCAAGCTCGGGTGCCGCGTCGATCGCCGCGCGCATCGGTTCTTACTCGCTTGCGGTGGCTGGTGCAGCGCCCACGTTGGGTACGGCGTTTACCGTCAACGGCGTGGCCACAGGTGCCGTGACTTACACCGTGGTGGCGAATGACCTGACGGCGGCTGGAGATGGAACGGGTGGTCTTGCAACGCTCGATCAGGCCCGCGCCAACATCGCGGCAAAAATTGCTGCGGCGATCAACAGCGCTGCCGGCAAGCTTGTTACTGCAACCGCCTCCACCGCGCCCGCTTTCGGCACCATCCTGCTCGACCGCGCAGGCGGCCCGATCACAATCACCGCCTCAGTCACCGGCAGCGAAGCACAGCTCGCCGTGCTTGGCACGACGCAGACACGCGGCCAGATCCCGATCGTACGGCCCAATGGATCGGGTGTT
>CAIPNM010000429.1 GCA_903866395.1 uncultured bacterium | reverse complement strand
GCCGAGAGCTCCTTGATACTCATCAGCATGACAAAGAAAAATACGGCAATGAGCGAAGGCTTGATGAGTGGAATGGTGATTTTCATGAGCGCTTGAATCGGGCCGGCGCCGGACATCCTGGCGCTTGACTCCAGGTCCTGGTGAATCTGAAGAACCCCCGAGTGCGACACCATGATTCCGTAGGGAAGAAATTTCGCCACGTAAGCAAGGAGCAGGATCCAGATTGATCCGTAGAGTGGCGTCTGTAAATATGTCCAGAGCAGACCAATTCCAAAGACCAGACCCGGGACAGCGACGGGAAGAACGCCGATGAAGGCAAGCGACCGGGTGGCTGGGCCTGGCGCGCGAATTTCCGCGTAGCTGATGGCGAGCCCGGCGAGCAGGCAAATGGCGCCTGACATCAGACCCAGCATGATGGTGTTGACGACGGCGGTCCGAACGTTTTCGATTCGGAGCACGTCGCGATATTGATCGAGGGTGAGCACCTCGGGTGTCAGCACGCCTGAACTGAACTTCATGAACGAGGAAACAATCAGTGCACCGAACGGAAGAATGTCGGCGCACAGCACATAGAAGCCAATCAGCGCCAATGCGATGATCGTGCCGCTTCGTCCGAGCCGAAGGGGGCTACCGCGGAAGCCCTTGCCCGATACCGTCACATAGCGCTCCGACACCCGGCTGACCCGGCGCTGCATCCAGACCCCCGCAATGGTGACCAGCAGCAGAATCGTTCCGGACGCTGCAGCATGCGCGCGATGCACAGGAAATTGGGTGGAGTCGAGGTAGATCTTCCAGGGCATGGTGGTGAAACCGGCCGTGGTTCCGATGATGCCCGGGATGGTGTAAAGCTCGGCCGAGAGAATGAAGATCAGCAAGCCCGCCGCAAACACCGCGGGCGCTGAGACCGGCAGCGTGATTCGGGCGAGTGTCTGCCAGGCCGTTGCACCGGAGACCCTTGCAGCCTCCTCCAGCGAGGAGTCCACCGTGCGGAGGCTTCCGGCTGTAAAGAGATACGCGAACGGTGCGAAGAACAGTGTCATGACCCACACCACACCGCCGTAGGTCCAGATGTTAGCCAGTGCGGGTGGTTGGTTGATGAGCGTGCCCGCCACTGCCCGCCATGCAACATTCAGAAAGCCGGTTTTTTCTGACCCCAGCGCAATCCAGGCGATCAGGCCTGTAAAGGGCGAGAGGAACAGCGGCATGATGATGAGCGTCTCGAGCGTGCCCTTGAAGGGGAGGTCGGTTCGGCATACCAGCATCGCCATCAGAACGCCCACCACCAGCGAAAACGCCGTCACGATCAGCGCCAGCCGGATGGCCTCCCAAAGGGTCTCAAGATATTCCCACGAGGTGTAGACGTTAATGATGGCCTGCAGGCTACGTTCGCTCGACAGGCCGATCTTGGTTTCCTTATAGAACGCTGCATCGAAGGTATAAATGAGCGGCACCACCACGACCAGCGCAACCGCAAGCGCCAACGCCGCCCAGGCAGCGATGGCAAGTGGTGATCGGGTGGTGGCGCTGGCAGCCATGGTCAGGTCCGGTTGAAGCGCGTGCGCCTAGCGACCGTGTTCGCGCAGGGTTTTGGCCCAGAGATCGAGGTCTTTGGAGAAGTCTCGCTCCCAGCGTTTGACATCGACGGGGTAGACCTCCTTGATGGGCTCGTACCAGCTTTCCTTCACCACCGAGCGCTTGTCCTCGATGCCGCTCAGCGTAGTGCGCGAACCGTACTTGACTTGAAGCACTTCGGCCCCTTCTACGCTCATCGACCAGTTCTGGAACAGCCGTGCGGCGTTCGGGCGCGGTGCATAGCGCGAAACCGCCTGCCAGGAGTTGCCAAACTCGGGAGTGGGTGAGGGCCGAACCCAACGGATCGGCGCGCCGCGCTGAACGTGGGTAACGCCGATGCCTTCCCAGGTCCAGAAGGTGAAGTCGTGCTCGCCGGCAATTACCCGGTCAAGCCCTACCAGGACCTCGCCGTAGACCGCAGGCTTTTGCTCAGCCACCTTCTTCAGAAAGTCGGGCCCGAACTCCTTGGAGTACTTGGGGTCGAGAAACATGTGCAGGCTCGCGTAGCACGCGCCACACTTCATGGTGCTGACCGCAAAGCGACCCTTGAATCGCGGATCGAGCACGCCCTTCCAGCTGGAAGCGAGAATTTTGACCTCTTCCGGCGACACCTTGTTGACGTTGTAGATGATGGCGTTGTCAGTGGTGTAGTTGGCATAGGCGTGCTGCTTCATCCGGAACATGTCGGGAATGCGGTCATGCAGCGGCACCTTCCAATCTGCGATATGACCCTGTTCGATCAGGTCCATCATGCTGGGGTAGTCGCTGATGTGGAGAACATCGACCGAGTGCCGCTTCGCCTGGACTTCCTGCAGAAAACGCTGGTATTGCGCAACGCCGACAATCCGCAGGACCTCTACTTTCACGCCGGGATACTTCTTTTCAAACTCGGCGGCCACTGCCTTCATGGCTTCAAGTGGTGCGCTTTCGTACCAGACCAGCTTGCCCTCGGCCTTTGCCGCTTCATACAGCTTCGCCTCATCCTGGGGAAAGGTCTGGGCGCCTGCGCCGGTCAGCGCGCTAGCCATCGCCAAAGCGGCGGCGAAAAACTTCAATCGCATATCAGTCTCCCTTGAATCGGTTCTATAAATTGTCAGTGGCCGAACATTGGATCCAGCCGGTTGCTTCTTTCTGCCAAGACATTGCCGGCACTACTTCAGCGGTTGGCTTACCCACAAAATGGCGCCTCGGCCAGACCGCGCACGCCGGCGTCGACGGCAAACAGCCCGCCCGTGAGCGGCTCGCGCTGCAGGTCGTGTTCGTTCAGCGTCAGCGTTGACGTGGTGATGAACAGGGTGCGCATGTCGGGTCCGCCGAAGCACACGCTGGTCGGGCGTTCGCAGGGAACTTCAATGGCGCGGTCTACCTGTCCGTCCGGTGTAAACCGCACGATTCGTCGGCCGTGCACCTCCGCGACCCACAGGCCACCTTCTGCGTCGACCGTGGCGCCGTCAGGGCGGCCGGTAAAGTTTTCCCAGGAAATCAGGCGGCCGCGCGGGCTCGCTTGGCCACTGATAGGATCGATGGCGTAACGCCAAGTCACTTGCTGTCGCGAATCATTGAAGTAGAGCGTGCCGCCATCAGGGCTGAAACAGGGGCCGTTTGAAATGATGAAGCCGTGGTCAATGACGTGAAGGCTCAGGTCGGCGTCGAGTCGGTACAGGTGCCCGATCGGACCTTTTACGTTCCGATCCATGGTGCCGACCCAGAAGCGGCCCTGGCGATCGCATTTTCCATCGTTGAAGCGCGACTCGCCGAGGGTCAGCCCGGCGGGGGAAAAGGGGCGGGGCGGCGCGCCCGGTTCGTCCATGAACGCGAGGGCGTTGCGGTAGGCGACGAGAAACCCACCCTTGGAACGTAGTACAAACGATCCGATCGGTTTCCCTACATTCCATTGATCGTGGCGCCCGCTTGGCAGCTCCAGACGATGCAGGAGTGTTTGAGCGACGTCGATCCAATAGAGTGCCGATTCAGCAGCGTGCCAGACTGGGGATTCACCCAGAACGTCCTTGCAGTCGACCACGCACTCGGCCGTTCGAATCATTACGCATTCCTCTTACTGATACTTTGAAGCACAGGCGCCGGCAGTATTTGCGGCGAGGGAAGCGGTGTCAAATAGGTTTGATTGAATTCGGCATTGCTGGCCCGCGGAGGGTTTTCGGTTGCAGTCGCCTTCTGAGCCCCACACAATACGGACCTTCGCGCAGGATCGTTACCCACGAATCATAAGGAGGCACGCATGCCTGACCATCTGTCACGTCGACCCACGCTCGCCCGACTGGCCGCTGCCGGCCTCACGCTGGGTTTGTCAATCGGTAGCGCCCTGGCGCAGTCAACCTGGCCTGATCGCGCGGTCAGGCTGGTGGTCACGGTGGGGGCGGGCGGTGCCGCAGATACCTTGTCGCGCAATCTATCAAACGGCTTTGCGTCATTTTCAAACGGTCAACCGCTGGTCGTGGAGAACCGCCCCGGTGCAGGCGGCACGATTGCAGCGGGTCTGGTTGCGCGCGAAAAGCCCGATGGCTACACCCTATTTCTGGCCGAGGTGGGCCCCAACGCGGTGTCGCATACGCTCGCCAAACTCCCCTACGATCCGCACACCGCGTTCACGCCCATTGTGCATGTGGCGAACTTGCCGGCCGTGATCCTAGTGCGCGCCACGCTCCCCTATAAGACACTGGACGAGTTCATCGCGGCGGCCAAGCAACAGCCGGGAAAGTTCAATTTCGCTTCGGCGGGTCTGGGTAACTGGACTCATCTCTACATGGCCTATTTCAACAGCCGCGCAGGCATCGAACAGGTCAACATCGTTTACAAGTCGGGTGCCGAGATGCTGACCGCCTTGCTTCGCGGTGATGCCGATACGGCAGTCATTACTGTATCCACGTCACTCGCCCAGGTTCGTGAGGGCAAGGTTCGACCGCTTGCGGGTGCCGCCGCGCGGCCGATGCGGCAGTTGCCCGATGTGCCGGCCGCGGCGCGATCACTGCCCGGCTTTGATGTGAGCGTCTGGCATGGTGTGGTCGGTCCGGCCGGAATGGATCCGGCGCTTGTGTCGAGAATCAACGCGGTGTTCAATCAGGTGCTGCAATTGCCGCAGGTGCGAACGGCCATCACCGAGGGTCAAGCCGCCGACATCATTGGCGGCACGCCACAGCAGTTCGATGCTTTCATTAAGGAAGAACTCAAGCGCTGGCCCGAAGTGGTACGAGCGGCGGGTATCAAGTCGGAGTGATGTCCATGGATACCCCTGTTCAATTCCAGTCAGGCGGCCTCACACTGGCGGGTATTCTTCACCGCCCCGATGAACCGCCCCGGGTTTGAACTGACCCCCAGAAGTTGGACAAACTTCAAGGGATCCTATGGGAAAGTACGAGACAGAGTTCAAACTCAAAGTCGTTGAGGCTTTTCTGGCCGGAGAGGGAGGGGCGAAGCTGCTGGCGAGGCGTTGGTCTGTGCCGGAGGACAAGGTGCGCAGCTGGGTCAGCCACTACCGGCTGCACGGAGTTGATGGCCTGCGGCCTAAGCGCGGTGTCTACACTGCTCAATTCAAGCTCCAGGTGCTGTCGCACCAAGACCGGGATCGGCTCTCAAGCCGGCAGGTGGCTGCGATTTACGACATTCGGAACCCAAACCAAGTTGTGACTTGGCGCCGCGCTTTCGATGACGGCGGCGCTGCGGCACTTGAGGGCACAAGGGGAACTCAACCTATGGCAGTCGATATGCCCAAATCCGAATCATCAGATGTGGATAGCGCCACCTCGAACCATGCGTTACGCGAGCAAGTGAAGCAATTGCAAGCGGAGGTGGCATACCTAAAAAAGTTGGAGGCCTTGGTTCGATCGAAGCGGCAAGCTGCGCAGAAAGAGCGCAAGCCGTTCTCGAGCTGAGGCCTGATCACGCTTTGCCTGCACTGTTGAAGGCGGCATGCCTTTCGCGCAGCACGTACTACTACCAAGCCAAGGTCATGGCAACTGGCGAGGAGCGGAACGCAAGCCTGAAAGAAAGCATCCGGGCTGTCTATGATCGACACAAGGGCCGCTATGGCTACAGGCGCATCACTGCCCAGCTTCGAAAGACGGGGCGACCGGTAAACCACAAGAAAGTGCAGCGACTGATGAAAAGTCTAGGATTGAAGTCGCTCGTCCGGCCGAAGAAGTACCGCTCTTACAAAGGAGAGCAGGCATCAACGGCAAATCTGCTCAATCGGCAATTCAAAGCTGAGCGACCCAATGAAAAGTGGGTGACGGATGTGACCGAATTCAATGTGCGTGGCGGCAAGCTTTATTTGTCGCCGATCATGGACCTCTACAACGGTGAGATCGTGGCCTACGAGATGCAGGAGCGCCCATTGTTCTCACTGGTTGGGAACATGCTCAAGAAGGCACTCGCAAAGTTGAAAGGTAAAGGCCTAGCTCCACTTCTGCACTCCGATCAGGGATGGCACTATCAGATGCCCGCCTATCGCAAGGAACTCAGCGAGAACGGCCTGACGCAAAGCATGTCTCGAAAAGGAAACTGTCTGGATAACGCGGCTATGGAGAGCTTCTTCGGGACGCTCAAGTCCGAGTTCTTCCACCTCAACAAATTCGCGGACATCGAAAACTTGAGAACACGGCTGCGCCGCTACATCCGTTACTACAACAATGAACGTATCCGGCTCAAACTGAACGGGTTGAGCCCGGTACACTACCGACTCCAGGCCTCGTGCCGTTAGCAGTCAACCGTCCAACTTCTGGGGGTCAGTTCATTCCCGGGGCGGTTCACCCATCGTGCAGTACCTCAACAGTCAGATTCGGGCTGCGCTCGCTCAACCCGACATGAGCCGTCGTCTGATCGACCTCGGGGGCGAACCCCAGGCGGGCTCGGTGGAGGACATCAATCGTTTCGTGGCCGCAGAGTTGCGTAAGTGGCAGCGGGTGATTGACAGTCGCAAGATCGAGCGCCAATAGCGCGCGGCGTTTGGGTCACTGCCCTAGATAGGCCGCGATCACATCGGAGTTGGCCTGCACGGCAGCGGGACTGCCTTCGGCGATTTTTTTTCCGAAGTCGAGAACGACGATGTGGTCGGAGACCTCCATGATGACCGGCACATCATGCTCGACCAGCAGAAAGCTCACATTCATCTCGGCGCGGACCCGAAGGATCAACTGGGTCATGGCCTGCTTCTCTGACTGGCTCATCCCTGCCATGGGCTCATCAAGCAGAATCAGACGGGACTTCTGCATGAGGGCGCGCCCGAATTCCAGCTGTTTCTGCCGGCCATAGGGCAGTTCCCCCGGCAACAGATGTGCCGAGTCGGTGAGACCGAGGTAGTCCAGCACCTGATAGGCGGCGGCCACGCCCTCGGCTCGCTCGCGGCGCGCTGCGCGCGACAGCAAGGCGCCCTGAAGGAGGCCTGTTCGCCCCTGCAGATACGTTCCCACCAGCAGGTTATCAAGCACGCTGAGACCGCCGAACAGGGCGAGATTCTGAAAGGTACGAGCGATACCGCAGCGCGCGATGTCGTGGGCGCGCCTCGCGGTGATGTCCTGTCCATCGAATTCAACCCGACCGGCCGTGGGCCGATACATGCCGGTGACGCAATTGAAGAGGGTGGTCTTACCAGCGCCGTTCGGGCCCATCAGCGAGGTGATGGCTCCCCCGTGGACATCGAAACTGACCCGGTCGAGCGCGGTCAGGCCCTGAAACTGCATGAGCAACTCACGAACCTGCAAAAGGGGTTGACTCATGCCTCGCGCTCCTTCCTTCTCGCGCCAAGATAGGACTCCTGCACCACGGCGCTCTGCGCGACTTCATTGGCGGGTCCGCTGAGGGTGACGCGGCCGCGTTCCAGCACATATGCGATGGCAGCGAAGTTGAGCGCGAGCCGGGCATTCTGTTCAACCACGAGAATGGAGGCGCCCAGCGTCTTGCCAACCAGATCCAGTTGCTTGTAGATGGCACTGACGATCAGCGGCGCGAGCCCCAGCGACAGTTCATCCACGAGAAGGAGTCTGGGCTGAGTAATCAGCGCCCTGCCGAGCGCAAGCATTTGCTGCTCGCCTCCCGACAGCCAGCCGGCCGCCTGGCGCCGACGCTCGAGCAGTCTGGGAAAGAGCGCGTAGACCCCATCGAGCCGCTCGCGCTCAGTGGCGCGCGGCAGGACGGCTGCGCCCACCTTCAGGTTTTCCTCCACGCTCAGCTGCTTGAAGACCAACCGGCCTTCCGGGACCTGTCCCAGGCCGCGTCTGACCAAGGTGTGGGCCGGAACGCCCATCACAGACTGCCCATCCATCTGAATGCTGCCCTGAACGATTTGTCCGCCGTGAAGCGGCAGCAACCCTGAAATGGCGCGGATCAGGGTGGTTTTGCCGGCTCCGTTTGCGCCCAGCAGCGCCACTACGCCAGACTTTGGGATGGACAGGCTCACGTTGTCGAGCGCGAGTCCTTTGCTGGCGTATCGAACCGAGAGATCACGAATTTCGAGCGCGTGGGTCATGGTCTCGCCCCCTTCGCGGCAAACTTTGCTCGTAACCGGCTGACCATTCCCGTGATGCCCCATGGCGCGAAGATCAACAGCAGGATGACGACTGAACCGAAGATCGCCTGGACGAGTTGCGGTTTGTGGTCTACCAGCATGCTGCGTACCAGCCCGGTGGTGTCGCTCGCCTGTGCAGCAAATCCGTTGATGATGGACGGCAGCAGCAGCCAGACCGCAGCGCCAACGACCGCGCCGGGTAGCGAGCCCATGCCGCCAATGATGATCATGGCGATGAACTGAATGGCGAACTGGATACCGAAGAACTCCGAGGTGACATTGGTGAGGTAGTAGGCATAGAGCGCACCTCCCACCGCGGCAATCGATGAGCTGAACGCAAATGCTTTGAGCCGCAGAATGCGGACATCGATACCGTTTGCGGTCGCGGCAAGTTCATGGTCGCGCATGGCCTGCATGGCGCGGCCCTCGCGGGTTCGCAGGCTGTTGTGAAGCAGCCAATACACCGCGACAACCAGCGGCAGGAGGAAGAAGTACCAGCGTATGGGCGTGTTAAGAGACCAGCTCCCCAGCTCAGCCGCCTTGTAGGGCACCCCCACCACATCAAAAAATTTGAACTGATACTCCATGAAAATGAAGACCACGATGTAGTGAAGCGCGAATGTGGACAGCACAAAATAGAGGCCGCGCACGCGAAGCGAGGGCAGCCCCGCGAGTAGCCCAGCGAGCGCACCGCTCAAGGCCGCGACAACCAGCACCGCTGGAAACGGCCAGCCCCACTGCGATCCCGTGATAGCCGCGCTCATTGCGCCCACTGCGTAGAACGCGGCGTGGCCTATCGAGATGAGTCCGGCCGATCCGGTGAGATAGTTGAGTGAGAGCGCGCCCAGCATCGTGATCAGCATCAGATTGACCTGACTTAGTCCGATATTGAGGAGCTGCATGTTGGAAAGCGCATAACCGAATATCTGCCGCTCAGTGAGCAGCGTAGGCAGATAAACGAGCGCGGCAACCGCCACCAGCCAGCGGAGGGCACGTGCCCAGGGCAGACCAGTGCGCGAGGAAGAGACGGTGTCTTGACTCATGGTGTTGATCTCTTGCTTTCAGACCCGGCCCAACTCGCGCTGCCCGAATAATCCCCAGGGTCGAACCATGAGAATCATCAGAAGCAACCCATAGACCACAATGTCAGTGGACTTGGGGGAAATGTAGGTGGCAGCCAGTTGCTCGATTAGACCGACGAGCAGTCCCCCGATGATGGCCCCGGGAATGCTTTGCATGCCGCCAATCACCACCGCCGGCAAGGCGAGCAGACCGATGTGCTCCAGCTCGGTTGAAACAATTTGCAGCTGCCCCAGAAAGAGCCCTCCGATCGCTGCGAGCGACGCGCCGATTCCCCACGCGAGCCGGTTCATCACCTTGACATTGATGCCCGATATCAGGGCTGCTTCGTATCCGTCGGCGGTCGCGCGCATCAGGAGCCCGATTGGCGTGAAGCGGAAGAACGCAAAGAAAGCGGCCATGCAGACCCAGCTCACGCTCGCGGCCACCAGATGAAGCTGCGATACCCGCACCTCGCCGATCATGAAGATGCCGGTGGGGATTGGGGTGGTGAGCGTGCGACCCTGCAGGCCGTACAGAATCTCGATGACCGCGCGCATCACAATCGAGAGTGCGATCGTGAGCATGATGACCGCAAGCATTGGCCGCCCGGAGAGTGGCTGAATGAATACGACGTGAATGATCACGCCGAGTGCCGCGCTGGCGGCGATGATGGCAAGTATGGCAACCGGGAAAGGCAGGCCGAGCAGGTTGATGGTGGTGACGGCAAAGTACGCGCCGAACGCGACCAGCATGCCCTGCGCGAAATTAAAGACATCGGTTGCCTTGAAGATGACTGCGAATCCCAGGGCCACCAGACCATAGATACTGCCGAGTGCGATTCCGCTGAGCAAGACCTGAATGAGCATGATTGGGGCCCCGGGATGGTTGATTACTTCATGTACTTGTCGTAGTCGGCGAACTCGCCGAATGCGACATATTTTTTGGCGGCATAGTCATAGCCGAACATCCGGAAGGAGGATGGGCCCGACTGATTAGCAGGCGAAAACACAATCGGTGCGGCCAGGCCGTTGGTGTTCACCGTGAAGCCCTTGCTCATCGCCTCAACCAGTTTTGCACGCGTTGGCTGTGGACCGGCGAGCTGAAGGGCCTGCGCAGCCATCTGTCCCGCTACCCAGCCGGCAACATAGTTGATGTCTTCCTTCATCGCTGAGTGGTTGTACTTGTCGGCGGCTGCCATCATTTCAACGTTGCCTGAAGACTGGTCGGCGCCGCCCGGCGTAAAGCAGCTGATCACGTTGTACTGGGCGCCAGCCTCGGGCCCGATCGCCGCATAGATCTGGGGCGACATCAGGTAGGAAATTCCAAAAGCCGGAATCTTTAAGCCATATTGATGCATCGCCTTCATGGTGAGAATGGCCGTGTTGCCCACACCGTAAATGGTGATGAAATCGGGCTTCTGCTTGATGATCTCCAGCACCTGAGGTGTGACATCAGCTGCGGTGATTTTCATTGTGACGAGCGACGATGTCCCACCGTATTTCTTGACTGCGTCAGCAATGAACTGCGCATACTCAACGCCGCCTGCGCTCTCAATCGAGACCACCATGACCTTGGGGTTCGTCACCTTGAGCTTGTCAGCGAGGTATCCGACGCCGGCTTTCGCCATTTCAGGATAAGTGCAGAACCCGCCGTAGACCAGTGGTGATACGGGTTCCGATAGCGGCTTGGTATGGGTGTAGGTGCCAACGATTGGAATCTTGCCGCCGCGAATGGTCGGCGCAAGCGATACCTGCGAGCTGGAGGATCCCATGCCGGAAATTGCCAGAACCGGTGTCTGGGTGCTGAGCTTTTCGTAGTTGATCTTGTCCTGGGCGGGATTGAAGCGACTGTCTTCCGCCAGCACGTTGATGCGCCTGCCGTGTACGCCGCCTTTTTCGTTCAGGGTTCGTACGTAAGCCTGGAAGCCATTGGTCCAGATGCCCTGCGACCCGGATGCGGGGCCGCTGAGGTCCATCATGACACCCCAGTCGACGCGGTCGCGAAAGACCCCCTCGTTTCGGGCCTCGAACTGGGCCTGCGCGGAGGCGGTGAGAGCAAGTGTTGCGAGCGCCGCCAGCAAATATTTGCCGGGCATGCGAAGGTTGAGTCGATGAATCGATTGCATGATGTCTCCTGCAGTTATGAACACGATGGTTTAGAGGCAAGTGCGGAAAAAGTGAATCCTTCGTAGCCTTTGCTCACCACATCGCGGCAGATCGCAACGTAGGTCGAAAAGCCACCGATGAAGGGCAGGAACACTCGGGGCTTGCCCGGAATGTTGGCGCCCATGTACCAGGAATTCGCCTTCACAAACAGCGTGCCGGTGGCGATTTCCTGAACCTTGGCGACCCAGCGGTCCTGCGCCGCCGGCTGGGGTTCGATGCGTTCTAGTTGGTTTGCCTGCATGTGCTGGAGACAGTCGGCGATCCAGTCAACATGCTGCTCGATCGACACGATGACATTCGTGAGGATGGAGGGACTTCCCGGCCCGGTGATGGTGAAGAGATTGGGAAAGCCCGCGGTCATGAGCCCGAGGTAAGACGTGGGTCCGTCTTTCCAGATTTCGCGCAGGCTTTGTCCCGTTTCGCCGCGCAGATTCAGACGTTCCAGCGCGCCGGTGACCGCGTCATAGCCGGTGGCAAACACCATCGCATCGAGTTCATGACGAGATGACTGGGTGAGAACGGCATGCTCCTCGAAGCCAGTGATGGGGTCGTTCCGCAGATCGACCAGGGTCACGTTGGGGCGATTGAAGGCCTCAAAATAGCCGCTGTCAACGCAGATTCGCTTGGTGCCGATGGGGTGATCGTGCGGCAGAAGCTTGTGGGCGGTGGCCGGATTTTTCACGGTCTGCCGAATCTTGTCGCGCACGTAGTCGGCCAGAAACTGGTTCGACTCGGGGTTCACGAACGTATCATTGAAAGCGTGAACGAAGTTGGCACCCCCCTTGCGCCACCGGCTATCCATTTCTTCCTGTCGCTCGGCTGGAGTCATTGAAACCCCCGACCGCGTGCCGTAGTCATAAAGGATGCCCGAGCGGGTGTTACGCGCGCGTTCGCGCAGGAAGGGGTAGTTCGCCATCCAGTGCTGCTTGTGAGCCGGATCGATCGGACCGTTCCAGGCCGGGATGCTGAAGTTGGGGGTTCGCTGGAATACGACTAGTTCGCGTGCTTCGCGCGCAATCTCCGGGATCGCCTGAATGCCCGAAGAACCTGTGCCCATCACGCCGACGCGCTTGCCAGCAAAGCTGACCGGAATCTTGGGCCAGCGACCGGTGTGATAGGTCTGCCCTTTAAACTGCTCGAGCCCCTTGATGGCCGGCACACGCGACTCCGACAGACACCCCGTGGCGGTGATGAGGAATCGGGCGCTGACGGTTGGCCCGCGCTCGATATCGATCTGCCAGGTGCCAGCGTCGGTGAGCCACCGTCCTGCGATCACGCGGGCATTCAGGCTGATGTCGCGGTTGAGGTCGAAGCGCTCGGCAACGTGGTGAACGTACCGCAGGATTTCGTTGCGGGTCGGATAGCGCTCGGTCCACTGCCATTCTCGCTGCAGTTCGTCGGACCAGGAGTAGCAATATTGCATGCTGTCGACATCGCAGCGTGCACCCGGATAACAGTTCCAGAACCAGGTGCCGCCTATGCCATCGCCCGCCTCGAAGACTCGAGTGCGCATGCCCAGCCCCCTGAGGCGGTGCAGCATGTAGAGGCCGGCGAAGCCTGCGCCGATGACGACGGCATCGTAGTGGGCGCTCGGTTGGGTTGATGAGGTCATAGCGGTCGGGGGATACCGGGTTGGTCTAATCAAGGCGGAGTGCGTGGCCGATCCACTGACACACAAACCCTGTCATGAGGTTTCCTGCGCGAACGAGCTTGCCGTGGGTGAGCATGCCGTGCATGTGATCGTTGAGATGAACGGCGGTCACCGGGACGTCGGCCGCCTCGAGCGCCTGCGCGTAGGCGCGGCCTTCCTCGGCAAGCGGATCATGTGCGACAGTCAGCACCAGCGCCCGGGGTAGTCCGACGTGGCTCCGTGCCAGTGCGGGCGATGCCCGCCAGTCTGCGCGGTCGGCGGCATCCGGGGTGTAGTGCGAAATAAAGTAATGCATGGTCTTGTCGGTAAGCGGCACGCCGGACGTGACGCGCCGGTAGCCCGCAGACGATGCGGTCAGGTCCGTCACCGGATAAACGAGGGCCTGCGCCCTGCATCCGGGAAGATCACCGTCGCGGGCCATGAGTGCGAGCACCGCAGCCAGGTTGCCACCTGCGCTGTCGCCCGCCACACCGATTCGCCGGGCGTCGATGTTCAGGCGCGCCGCGTTGGCGTGAACCCATTGCCAGGCGCGGGCGCAGTCGTCGATTGCAGCGGGAAACGGGTGCTCAGGTGCGAGGCGATAATCGACCGACACCACGCAGAGTCTCGCCTCATTGGCCATCTGCCGGCACAGGCGGTCATGACTCTCCAGGTTTCCAATGACCCAGCCCCCGCCATGCAGGTAGACCACGCATGGAAGGGCTTCGTCGGATGGGGTGCTCTGGCCACGGTATACCCGTACCTTGAACGTCCCGCCGGGAATCGCGACGGCGTGGTCGCTCGCCGAGGCAACCTCCTGCGCGGGGGGCTGAAGAATATCCCAGGTGGCGGCGTAGGCCGTGCGGGCTTCTGCGGGTGTAAGCGACTCAAAGGGGGGACGCCCCGCGCGACGTCCCAGTTCGAGCAGCCTTGCAAGGTCGGGGTCATGAACCGGCATGGGAGGCCTCTGTGAACACAAAACCTTCATATCCGCGGTCGACCACGTCCTGACATTCGCGCCGATAGACGCCGATTTTGGCCGCGTACGGCATGAACACTCTGGGCTTGCCTGGAATGTTGGCACCGAGAAACCATGAGTTTGCGAGCGGCAACAGGGTACGGGCAGCCGCCTGGTTGACATGCTCGACCCAGCGATCCTCGGCGTCGAAGCTGGCATCAATCGTGGCCAGTTGCCGGGCGCGAAGATGCGCAATGCAGTCGGCGATCCACTGAACATGGTGTTCGATGCCCACGATCATGTTGACAAGAACCGAGGGACTGCCTGCACCGGTGATGATGAACAGATTCGGAAAGCCGGCGGTCATGATGCCCAGGAGCGTCCGCGGGCCGCTTGCCCATTTGTCCCGCAGACGGATCCCAGCCCGCCCGCGGATATCGATCGCCAGCACGGCGCCGCTCAGTGCGTCATAGCCTGTCGCGCACACCAGACTGTCGATGGGCAGGTCTTCGCCCGCGACCCGAACGCCGGTGGCATGAAAGTGATCAATCGGCGTCTTTTTGAGATTGATCAGTCGTACATTGGTGCGGTTGTAGGTCTCGTAGTAGCCGGTGTCGACGCAGATCCGTTTGGTTCCCAGGGGGTGGTCATCGGGGCAGAGCGAGTCGGCAACCGCCGCGTCCTTCACGATGGACCGGATTCGCGCGCGGACAAAATCGGCGATCGTGTCGTTGGCGGGCTTACTCACCAGCAGATCATTGAAGGCATGAACAAAATTCACGCCGCCCTTTTCCCAGCGTCTTGCGTATTCACGCTCGCGCTCGGTTGCGCTCACCTGAAGCGCCCCCCGGTCGCTGAATTCATAGAGCGTGCCCACCTCGCGGGCACGAGCGCGATGCTCTCGGTAGGAGGCCTTGAACGCCGCCTGGTCCTCTGAGGAAAGCAGACGGTTCCAGGCTGGGATCGAAAAATTGGCGGTACGCTGAAAGACCGTGAGATGGGCGGCCTGTCGGGCAATCTGCGGGATGACCTGAATGCCGGATGACCCCGTACCGATGACACCGACCCGCTTGCCGGCGAAATCAGGCGCCCGCTTAGGCCAGCGCCCCGTGTGATGTACTTCACCACGAAAATCTTCAATGCCTGCGATCGCAGGTAACCGGGGCACCGACAGCGCGCCAGTGGCCATGATGCAATGTTGTGCGGTGAATGCGCTGCCCGCGACGGTAACGACTGTCCAGGTCGACTGCTGCTCATTGAAGATCGCCGAGACCACGCGTGTACTGAAGTGAATATCCCGCCGGAGGTCGAAGCGTTCGGCAACATGCTCGATGTATCGCAGGATCTCGGGCTGAGCGGCATAGCGCTCAGTCCACTGCCATTCCTGTTCGAGATCCGTGTCGAACGAGTAGGAGTACTGGAGGCTCTCAACGTCGCAGCGGGCGCCAGGGTAGCGGTTCCAGTACCAGACGCCGCCCACATCGGACGCAGCTTCGAGCACCACCGTGCGGCAGCCCATGCCGCGCAGCCTATGCAGCGCATAGAGGCCAGCGAGGCCTGCGCCGATAACGATTGCGTCATACGGGACGCCGTCGCGATTCACAGGGCGCAGCCCCCGTCGATCGCGAGTTCAGACCCGGTCATGTAGCGACTCTCATCACTCAGCAAAAAGCAGACGAGGCCTGCCACTTCAGCAGCCGACCCCAGCCGCTTCATCGGAACCTGATTGATTCGCGCCTGATTCTGCGCTTCACTGCGAACACTCAGCATGTCGGTATCGATCGGTCCTGGATGCACCGAATTGACCCGGATGTTTCGGTCGACGAGTTCGAGCGCAGCCGCCTTGGTCATGCCGCGTACCGCCCACTTGGTCGCGGTGTAGGCGATTGCATTCGGCGCGCTACGGATCCCCACGGTGGATGAGATGTTTACGATCGAGCCTCGACCACACGCGGTCAGCGCGGAGGTGACCGCCCGCAGACCGAGGAACACGCCTGTCTGGTTGACCCGCAGGTGGCGTTCGAATTCCTCCGCCCCGTTCTCCGCCAGCAACGGTACGGGGGCATATACCCCCGCATTGTTGACCAGACCATGAAGCGGACCCATGCGTTGCGCCTGCTCAACTGCCGCCTGCCAGTCTTCTTCGCGCGTGACGTCGAGCGGCTGGAAGCGCGCGCGGGCCCCCAGCTCGGCGGCGAGCGCAGCGCCCTGGTCGTGCAGCACGTCGCCAATCAGGACGGAGCCTCCTTCCGCGACGATCCGGCGGGCCTGGGCGCCACCCAGTCCGCGTGCCGCACCGCTCAGCAGGTAGACCCGTCCATCAAATCGTGTCGTGTTCATGGCTTGGCTCCAGGGGGTAGGCTCATTGGCCGGTCCAATGGGGGGCGCGCTTCTCGGCAAACGCCTGCGCACCCTCGCGCGCGTCGCGCGACGTGATGATTCGCTCCAGCAACTCGCGCTGACGCGACCACCGTTGTGCCGCCGGCCAGTCGGTGGAGTCATTGATAATCTGCCGGCTTGCAGCGACCGCCAGCGGGGCGTTGGCGGCGATTCGGCCTGCGAGCTCGATTGCGACTGTGCGAGCCTTGCCTGGCTCGGTGAGCCGGCTGATCAGCCCCCACTGTCGCGCCTCGGTCGCTGCCATCAACTCACCCGTCATCGCGTATTCGAGGGCGATCTGGCGGGGGATTCGGCCTGGCAGTCGCATCAGTCCGCCCGAGCCAGCAATGAGGCCGCGACAGACCTCCGGGAGCCCGAAACGTGCGGTCTGGCTTGCCACGATCAGATCGCAGGCGAGCGCGATTTCGAAGCCGCCGGCGAGCGCATACCCCTCGACGGCCGCGATGACCGGCTTGGCGGGTGGCGTTTCAACGATTCCGGCGAGGCCACGTCCGGGTAGTTCGATTCGTTCGCCTCGAAGGAATGCCTTGAGATCCATGCCGGAGCAGAAGTGTTCGCCTGCGCCGGTGAGCACAGCAGCCCGAAGTGCCGCGTCCGAATCCAGTTGGTCAAAGGCTGCCGCGAGCGCTACCGAAGTCGCGTGGTCGATGGCGTTTCGGGCATGCGAACGGTTGATGGTGATCACCAGCACAGCGCCGGTCCGGTCGGTAAGAACGGGGGAGGGGGCCGCGCTCATGATGAGGCTCCGGCGCGAAGGCGGGTGCGTAGCCCGATTCGATCGCGAATGACCCGCCCGCGACTGATCTGTCCGTTCTGCACATGGACGATCCCGTTACACGCGAGATGCTGCAGGGCGACATTGCCGGTTGGCGTACCTGCGAGGCCCCCGCGATAGCGACCGTGCTGCCGTGCATGGAAAGCGACCGCCTGACCGGACGAAAAGAGCTCCAGCACTTCGACCGAGTCGACCTCGAACACCAACCGGTCGCCGGTTAAATGCTCGTCATCGCACCGTACGCCAGACAGCGTTGAGGGCCAGCCAGCAGTGAGCCAGCGCCGCACGACGCCCTCCGCTTCGGGGTCCTGGGCCAAGGGGGCAGTGTCCCACGGGGCGGGTGCGGGGGGCTCGACCGGGTCGGCCCGCCCGCTTTTCAGCTGACGGCCGCGTGTGAGGTAGTCCTCTTGCGCAACGCAGCCAAGCATCTGCCCGTTCAGGCACCGGTAGAGGGCAACGCCGGACCATACCGCTACCGGACCGTGCGGGCCGTCCTGGGCGCCGTGCTGGCTGAACCATAACGCCGCTCGGTTGCTGGCGGTCACCACCTCGTGCACCGTCATACCGAGTCCGGGGAACCGTCGCATCTGCTCGTCAACCGCCGGCAGCCACTGCTGATCGCGGCCTGCGAACGCCACATCGCCGATCTCAAGCGTGTAATCAGGGTGAATGAACTCGCGCGCGGCGTCGGGGTTGTGCGCGTTGAAGTAGTCCACGACCCAGCGTCGGAGCAGAGCGAGCGGCGTAAGCGGAGTTTGCATCACCGGGCATTTCCCGAATGCGTGAGGCGGAGCGCGCGCTTGAGCAGCTTGCCCGAGGCGTTTCTGGGCAGTGTGTCGGCGAAGACGACCGACGTCGGGCACTTGTAGTGCGCGAGATGTTCCCGAGTAAAGTGGATCAGTTCCTCTGCAGAGGCGGTGTGATCCGGGCGGCGTACAACGACCGCGCGGGGCGACTCACCCCAGCGCTCATGGGGCACGCCGATGACCGCCACCTCGAGTACCGCCGGGTGGCCATTCAGCACATTTTCGATTTCGGCGGGGTAAATGTTCTCTCCGCCCGAAATGATCATGTCCTTGAATCGATCGAACAGATAGACATAGCCCTCGGTATCGCGGTAGGCCGCGTCACCGGTACGCAGCCATTGCCCGGGCATGATGGTCGCGCGGGTTTCCTCCGGCTTGTTCCAGTAGCCGGCCATGTTCATGGCCGTTCGGATCCAGATCTCGCCCACCTTGCCCGACGGGGCGTCGTCAAGCGTGTCGGGATCCACGATCCGCAATTCCACCCAGGGGAGCGGCCGACCGACAGAATTTAGTCGGATTGCGCGGGGGCCCTCGGGGTCGTGATCGTCTGGGTTGAGTACCGTGACCGTGCCTGATGTTTCGGTCATTCCGTAGGCCTGCATGAAGCGGCAGCGAAGCACCGCGATGGCGCGCTTCAACAGCACGTCGCCCATGGGAGCGGCGCCATACATCAGGAGTTCCAGGCTGCCCAGGTCGGCCGCCTCGACGCCCGGCACCTTGAGAAGCGATTGCACCACGGTAGGAACGAAAAACGTGTGCGTGACCCGGTAGCGGCGGATGCAGTCGATGACTTGCGCGGGGATGACGTCGCGAAGCAGAACGGTGTGACCGCCTACGGTCATCACACTTGAACCGTAGCCGCAACCCCCAATATGGAACATGGGCATGGCCACCAGGTTGACCGAGTCGGGCCCCATCGCCCAGGCTTGTGCCGCGAGGCGCGGGGTATACGACAGGCCTTCGTTGGTGATGATCGCGCCCTTGGGCAGGCCGGTAGTGCCGGAGGTGTAGAGCAGCAAAATAGGCTCGTCGGGCGCGCCCACATGGCCCGGATCGAGGGCGGGATGAGCGTCTCGCCAGCCGGTGAACTCAATGCCGAGTTCGATCGTTCGAAGCGTCATTGAACCGGCCAGAAGCGCGCGTTCGGTCGCGCCTGCGATCAGCAATGCGGGCGTCGCATCGTCGAGAATCGCGGAGATCTCAGCCGCCGAGAGCCGCCAGTTGAGTCCGGTATACACAGCGCCAATCTTGCTGCAGGCAAATAACAGTTCGAAGCATTCAGCGCAGTTGCGGGTGAGGAGTCCAACCCGATCCCCCGCGTGTACGCCGGCGGCGCGCAGCGCCTGCGCAGTGCGCGAACTACGCGCGTGGAGCTCTGCGAAGGTCCAGGTCTGATCGTCATAGGTGAGGGCGGGGGCCTCCGGCCGGTCCGCCGCGAGCGATCGGAGAATCTCTGCGTAGCTTCGGATCATGGTGATCAGCAGCCCGTTCAGTAGCTCTTGGGGAGCCCCAGACTGTGCTGGGCGACAAAGTTGAGGATCATTTCCCGGCTGATCGGCGCCGTCTTGTGCAGCCGCGCGATGAACCACAGGTCGGCGAGTCCGTATTCAATCGCCATTCCGTTGCCGCCGTGGACCTGAATCGCCTGGTCAAGTGCTTCAAGCGACGCGTCCGCCGCAGCGAGCTTGGCCATGTTGGCCGCCTCGCCGGCGTCCGCTGAACGCTGGTCGTAGAGTTGCGCCGCGCGCGCCGTCATCAGGCGCGCCTGCTGAACCGAAATGAAAGCCTTTGCCAGCGGGTGGGCAATGCCTTGATGCGATCCGATCGGGCTCTCCCATACCGAGCGATCGCGCGCCTGCTGGGCACCGCGCTCGAGGGCGTAACGGGCGATCCCGTTGTTGATGGCCGCTGCGCAGACGCGCTCTGGGTTCAGTCCGGCAAAAACCTGTTTAAGACCTTGCCCTGCATGACCCACCAGCGCGTCGGGCCCAAGGTCGACGTCGTCGAAAAACACGGTGAACGAGGTCTCAGGCACATGAAGTGCTGTGGCGATCGGGGTGCGACTGATGCCGGGCGCGTTGGCGGGCACAATGAAAAGAGATAGCGGCCGACGCCCGGTCGGATCAGCGTCTGCCGGTTCGCCCCGGCAGACCACCAGAATCGCATCGGCCTCGTCAACGCCGGAGGTCCAGTATTTCTTGCCGTTCAGGCGCCAGCCATCGCCCCGTCGTGTGGCTGTCGTGGTGATCCGATGCGTGTTCGTGCCAGCGTCGGGCTCGGTGATCGCAAAGGACAAACGGCGCTTGCCCGAAGCGAGTCCTGGGAGCCACTCGTTCTTGAGCGCCTCGCTGCCGTACTGCTCGATGATAGGCGCGCAGATGGAGCCGATGACAAGGGACAGGATGGGGCAGCCCTGTGCGGCGGTTTCTTCGACCACGACGTTATAGTCGGCGATACCCGCCCCGGCGCCACCGTACTGCTCGGCGATATGCACCCCCAGATAGCCAGCCTCGCCCAGCGCCTCCCACAACTCCACAGGCTTGGTCTTACGCTGCACGACATCCTGAAAATATCGACGGCCGAAGCGGCTCACAAGCCGCGCCACGCTGTCACGCAGCATCGGGTGATGGTCGGCGGTATCGACCAGCGTTGATCTAAAAATACCTGTCATGATTTTGCGGTTGCCGAGGGGAGGGATGGGGGCGGCACGGGCCAGTCGTAAAAGCCTTTGCCGGATTTCTGACCTAATTCGCCTCGAGCAACTTTCTCTTCGAGCAGCCGGGGCGGTGCATAGCGCTCGCCCAGTGAAGTACGAAGGTGGCGCGCGATATCCAGTCGAACATCGAGGCCGACGATGTCGCTCAACCGCAGCGGGCCGATTGGGTGCCGATAGGCGAGCACCGCCGCGCGATCGATGTCTTCGGCGCTGGCGACCCCATCCTCCAGCATTCGCATGGCCTCGAGCGAGGCGATCAGGTCGAGACGGCTGGTGGCAAAGCCCGGAAGGTTTCGTACGACGATGGTCTGCTTGCCGATGGAATCGGCGTGGCGACGTGCTGCTTCAAGCGCGGCGACGCTGGTCTGCCGGCCGACGATCAGTTCGATCAGCGGCAGGGACCACACCGGGTTGAAGAAATGCATGCCGATCAGACGGGTGGGGTCGGTGAGACATTCCGCGAGGGTGTCGATCGACAGTCCGCTGGTGTTGGATCCGATGAGTGTGGGCGCGCGTTCATCGAGCTCTCTGAGCACGTCTCGCTTGAGGGAAAGATTCTCCGGAACGCTTTCAATGACGAGATCGAGCCCGCCGGGCAGCTCGCGCGCACTCCTCACCAGGCTCACTGATGCGAGGAGGATCTCAGACTGCGCCTCGGTGAGTTTGCCGCGCCGTACACCATCGGCGGACGCGCTAGAGAGGGTTTCCAGCAGCCGGGTTCGCTGCGCCAGGGAGGGCTCAGCCACGGTCACGAGCCAGCCCGCGCGGGCAAATACATAAGCAATGCCGGCGCCCATGGTGCCCGCACCAATCACGGCAACCGTCTGCCGCATCGTCTTCGCAGAAAACGATGGCGTCATCGCGGTGCTCCCTTCGCCTGCCAGCTGCGGGGGGCGGACGAGAGCAAGACGACCGGCGCGCTCTGCGCGCGAGGGGTCAGCGCACCGCGGCGAGCGTTCTTCGGCGACGCCCCGGATTGGCTTTGACCATCGCGAGCACAATCCGGCTCACGCCATCGGCCGCTTCCTCGATCGTGAGGCGACCCGACGGCCTGAACCAGACCTGCGACCAGCCGATGATCCCGCCAATCGACAAGGCCGTGAGGTGAACGTCGTCGACCTGAAACTCGCCCGTCGTGACGCCTTCCTGAATCAGCGCAACCAGCCGATGATCGAACTCGCGGCGAAGTCGGTTGATGGCATCCCGGTCGGCTTGATCGAGCTCCTTCTCCTCGCGGCTGTAGATCACCGCGTGGGGTTGATGCCGTAAAACGGCTTCCATGAAGTCGCGAGAAATCGCCTTGATGCGATCGGTCGCTGAGCCCTCCTTCGAGCTTGCGCGATTGAGCGACTCGTGAGCCAGCTTGATCGCCCGGGAGCAGATCTCGGCAAGAATTTCGTTCTTGGAGCCGAAATAGGAATAGATGAAGGGTTTGGTGACATTGAGACGCTGGGCGACCTGGTCGAGTGTGGTTTGACCATAACCCTGGTGATAAAACAAGTCGACCGCAGCCGCGACGATGCTTTCGCGCTTCAGGCGCTGGACCGCGTCGCGCAGGCTCTCCGGCGCGTCGGCCGATGGGGTGGCTTGGCGATCCGATGGAATGACCGCGCGGGTTCTCGGGCGGGCGGGCTTCTGGGCAGGTTTTGTCATGGGCGTGAGGATAGCGAATCGTCAGATAAGGCACGTCGGTAGCAGCGTGCCGCACGCTGGATGGCGCGCGATGGCGTGAGGGCCCGCGGACAGGCCGACCCAGACGGTCAACCATGGCTTCCGCCGTTAATCTGAATCCCCTGACCAGTAATGTGTGAGGCAAGGTCTGAGGCGAGATAGAGCATGAGGTTGGCCACTTCTTCGGGACTCGCATAGCGGCCGTCCGGAATCGATGCGCTACGGCGCTGTCGAAGCGTATCCGCCTGTCCAGGGGCCTGCGCGGCCTCGATGTCTCGCAGCATGGGGGTGTCAACCGGGCCCGGGCAAACGGCATTGATGCGGATACCCTCACGTGCCACTTCGAGTGCTGTGGCGCGCGTGAGCCCCAGAATCGCATGCTTGCTCGCCGTGTAGGGCGCAAGCATGCGGGTGCCGGTGTAGGAGGCGAGTGATCCGGTGTTGACCACGGCGCCACGCTGCTGACGGATCATGACCGGAAGCGTGTGTTTCATCCCGAGATAGGTGCCGCGGACGTTGATCGCCATCACACGGTCGAACTGCTCGTCGGTGTAGTCAACCAGCGCTGTAATGTCGCCCTGCCAGCCGGCGTTATTCATCAGCACATCAATTCGACCCCAGGTGTCCACCGCTTTGCGGACATAGTTCGCTACTTGATCAGCGTGGCTGATATCGGCCTGAACAAAGCTCGCCTCCGACCCATAGTCGCGCGCCTGCGCCGCGGTGATTTCCCCGGGTTCCGGCTGCAGGTCAACGACCAGCACGCGTGCGCCGGCGCGTGCCAGTGCCAGGGCGGCCGCGCGTCCGATGCCGGTTGCAGCACCGGTGACGATCGCGACCTGACCGTTGAAGGTGAAACTCATTTCGCGGCGACCTCAGCGTGGGCCGGTCGCAGGGTAAAGCCCGCGTAGCCGCTCTCCGCGCACTGGTGGAGCAGTCGACGATAACCGCGAATGCCCCCGGAGTAGGGCATGAATACCCGCGGCTTACCGGCAATCTCGGCGCCGTTGTAGTAAGAGTCGGTTGCGAGGTAAAGCGTTTCGCGTGCACGTTCATTTACATGCCTGACCCAATCGATCTCGGCCTGCGCATCCGCTTCGTATTCAATGATGCCCCGATCATCCATGGTGTTGAGGAGCGTCGCTAGCCAGTCAATCTGCTCTTCGATTGAGACCATGACATTGCTGAGAAGCGAGGGGCTTCCGGGCCCGACCACGATGAGCAGGTTGGGGAAACCGTTGACGGAGACGCCCAGCTGCGTAATGGGACCGGCTGCCCACTTCTCGCGAAGCGTCACGCCATGACGCCCGATGATGTCGGGCTTTAGAAGCGATCCGGTGAAGGCGTCAAAACCCGTGGCAAAAATGATGACGTCGAGGTCGTGATGCTTGACTGCCGTGCGAACGCCGGTGGGCGTGAACTCCAAAATGGGCGATTCGCGCACGTCAGCGAGCTCGACATTGGGACGATTGAAAGCCTCGAAGTAGCCACTGTCAACCGACGGGCGTCGTGCAGCAAACGGGTGTCCCTTGGGCGTAAGCTTTTCACGCACGACCGGGTCGTTGACCCTGGCGCGGATCTTCTTTCGAATGAATTCGGCTGCAGTGTCGTTGGCCGCCTGGTTGAGCAAAATGTCGTAATAGGCGAGCGCAAACCCAAACCCCAATCGGTTCCAGGCCGCTTCATACACCTGCTCTCGCTCTTCTGCACTCGCCTGTAGCGCGGAGGTTCGGTTCGGAATAAATCCCAGACCCGTAGGAGATTGGCGAGCCCGCGCCCGACGTTCAGCATAGTTCGCCTTGACCTGCTGGTCTTCGGCCTCGCTCACGGGGGCGTTGGCGGCGGGGATGCTGTAGTTAGGTGTGCGCTGAAACACCGTGACGTGCTGTGCCTCATGAGCGATGACTGGCGTCATCTGCATGCCGGATGAGCCGGTACCGATGATTCCCACGCGCTGGCCGGCAAACGACACAGGCTCGCGCGGCCATTCGCCGCTATGGATGATTCGTCCGCCGAAGTCGTTCTGGCCGGGGTAGTTGGGCGATTTTGTGGTGGACAGCTGTCCGACGCAGAGAACCAGATGACGGGCGCTCCACTGGCGATCATTGTGCGCGGTGACCAGCCACCGGGAGGTGGGCTCATCGAACCGCGCCGAGATCATGCGCGTGTTGAAGGCAATGTCTCGCCTGAGGTCAAAGCGATCGGCTACATGGCGGATGTAGCGGAGGATT
Source organism: uncultured bacterium (assembly GCA_903866395.1). Lineage (GTDB taxonomy): Bacteria > Pseudomonadota > Gammaproteobacteria > Burkholderiales > Burkholderiaceae_E > SYIM01. The sequence goes on along the minus strand of CAIPNM010000429.1, from coordinate 10,881 downwards.
TCCGGCTGCGTGGCGTAACGCTCGCTCCAGCGCCACGATTGTTCGAGCTCTGGCGAAAAGCTGTAGGAGTAGTCATAGCTTTCAACGTCGCACCGGGCTCCGGGATAGCCATTTTGGAGCCAGACCCCCCCTACATCGTCACTGGCTTCAATGACCTGCACACGCTTACCCGACTGCCTGAGGGTATGAAGGGCTCGAAGGCCCGCAAAGCCTGCGCCGACCACCAGGGCGTCGATGCTGTCGATCACTTGTCAGAGCTCCTTTTGATGAACCGTTTCGTTGGTGATTCAGGCGCTTCGGATGAATTGAGTTATTCCTAAAAGTACATTATGCTACTGACAAGTAGATATTTCAAGCGGCTGGTAATGACGATGGGTTTTCAGAGTGTTTCTCAACGCCAGGCCGCGCTTTTGAGGCGGCATCCGACCTGGGTCGAGCGCTCGCTCGATCAGGCATTTGACGCCATGGCCGAGACCATTCCGGATCACGACTGTGTCGTGACCGACTCGCGAACCTTCAGTTACCGCGATATTCAGGTCTGGTCGAAGCGGTTTGCTTCCGGGCTGATCGCGGCCGGTGTGCGACCCGGCGAACATGTCGCGTTACTAATGGGGAACTATCCGGAATTCGTCGCATGCAAGCTCGCCATTTCGCGTGTCGGCGCAGTGGCGGTCCCGATCAATTTTCTGAATCGTCGTGACGAGCTGGGCTATGTGTTGCAACAGTCCGACGCGGTGCTGCTCATCACCATGAACCGCTTCAGGGGCCTTGACTATCTGCGCTTTCTCGACGAGCTCGCGCCGGGGTGGCCAGTCGCTGCGGGAGGACAGGCTTTCCCGCGACTGAGGGGCGTAGTCGGCTTTTCGACCGATCATGATCCGCTACCTGCCGGGGTGCCGGACCTGAATAAGATGGGGGAGGGGCTGTCAGCGCCCCAGTCGGTGTCGTATTCGTCGCCACACAGCCTGTGCGACATCATCTACACGTCGGGCACTACGGGGTCACCGAAGGGCGTCATGATCACGCACGACATGATGCTGCGGACAGCCTTTGGCAGCACCTGGGGGCGTGCGTTCGAGGCGGGGCGCCGGATTCTGTTTTCACTTCCGATGTACCACGTCTACGGCTATGTGGAGGGCCTTCTTGCAGCGCTGTTCGCAGGTGGCGCCATCATTCCGCAGCTGAAGTTTGATGCTGCGGACACGCTGGAGGGCATTCGCCGCCATCGTGCAACCGACATCCTGCTCATTCCCACCATGACGCTCGCCCTCATCGATGAGCAAAAGCGCGAACGCCGCGCGCTTCCTTCGCTCCTGTCCATGATTTCATCGGGCGGCCGGTCGCCGGCAACGATCTGGGATCAGATCGATCACTACCTCGGGCCGGTGGAGCTGACCTCGGGCTACGGCATGACCGAAGTCACCGCCTCGAGCACGGTGACGCGGCCTGATGATCCGCGCGAGCGTCTGCTGACCACAAATGGACGCCTGCGTGAAGTCGGCCCCGCTGCCGCCAGCATCGCCGGTGCGCGCCTGGTCAACTATCGCGTGGTTGACCCCGAAACGGATCGGGAGGTGGCCCCCGGCGAGGTCGGCGAACTGCTTGCACGCGGCCCGGGCGTGACCCCGGGGTATTACAACAAACCCGAAGCCACCGCTGAAGCATTCACCGCTGACGGCTGGTTTCGTACCGGTGACCTTGGGCGGATTGATGCCGATCACTATCTCACTCTGGTTGGGCGGCGCAAGGAGTCGTATCGCTGTGGTGGTGAGCTGGTGATGCCCACTGAGGTGGAAGACCTTCTGGTTACGCATCCGGCTGTCGTCCAGGCGCACGTGGTGCCCATTGCAGACGAGCGAATGGGCGAGGTGGGGGTCCTGTTCGTGGTCTTACGCGAGTCGCCAGCCGTATCGGACGAGGCACTGCTCAATCTCTGCCGTGAGCGGCTCGCCCGATTCAAGATTCCCCGGCACGTCATCCGGATCGCTGCCGAAGATATACCGGTCACGCCCTCCGGTCGCGCGCGCAAGTTTCTGTTGTCTGAGATCGCGGCCAAACGGCTCGGTCTTCCAACTTCACCAGACCTCTGACTATTTGCCATCTGGCACAGGAGCCATCACGATGCAGCACACCATTCAGGGCCGCGCGGTTCACGGCCTGATCAATCGCAACACGCCTGTCGGGCATATGCTGGTGGGTGTCAGGAAGCGTGCAGCCATCCAGTTGATGGGGTCGCGTCTCTGGGGCCGCTTCAACCCCAACCATTGGGACCCCGTGTATGCGGCCGAAACCGGGCTGCGTGCGCCGATCCAGACGGGCGAGATGTCCTCGGCCTATATCGCTGAGATGTGTGTCAACCACTTTGGCGCAGCCATGTTCCGGAACGCGAAGATGGTCTGCAAGTATATCGCTTCCACGCATGCCAACGAAGTCATCACCACCCATGGTCGGGTGTCAGCCAAGGCCTCTAAAGGCAATGGCTTTCGATTCACGGTCGAGGTCTGGGCCGATAACGAACAGGGCGAGAAAAAGACTGTAGGTACGGTGGAAGTGGACGTGGGCGTCTGATGCCGCCCCCACGCAGCCCTGATTGATGAAGCGGACAGGAACACACCATGAGCGCTAACACCATTAAAACCGACTCGCTGATGCCGATGACCGAGATCCAGATCCAGCAGACGCGTGAGTTCGTAGATAGTCTGCAGAGCGAATGCCAGACCTATTGGGACATGGTCAATGTGGGAGACGAGCTATCGAGAGACCTCCACATCACGCCCGAACTCGTGATTCTCTATGCTGATGCGGTGGAGGACTACAACCCCTGGTACGAGGGTTGGAAGATGAACACCTGGTATGTGCCAGGCGAATCGCCGTTTGGCGGGGCGATCGTCCCGCCGCTCCTGGTGTCACATTTTGTGCTGTCGGTTCAGTTTGATCACACCAAGCCGTTTGCAATCGGATCGATTCATACCTTCCATGAATCCGAGATTCTCGAACCGATTCCGGTGGGGGCAACGGTTCGCATCACTGCCAGGGCGATTGACAAGTTCATTAAACGCGAGCGCCGCTACGTGCGCCACGAAGTGCTGGTGACCGATGTCCGGAACGGAACGCTTTACTTCCGCGAGGTCCGCGATATTCTGTCGCGATGACACCTATGAACTATTCTGATTTCCAGCACATCCTGTTCGAGCACCGGCCGAATGGCGTGCTGCTCGCTACGCTCAACCGACCGGCGGCGATGAATGCAACCGATGCGCGCCTCCATCTCGAGTTGTCCAAGTTATGGGGCGTGGTGGGTGACGATCCCGCGGTGAAGGTGGTGGTCGTGACAGGCGCGGGCGATCGTGCGTTTTCTGCGGGCGGCGATCTCTCCTGGATTCAGGAGATGATCGGTAACGCCGATCAGATCGCGCATCTTCAGAAAGAGGCAGCCGACCTGGTCTACAACATCTTGGCCTGCGATAAGCCCATCATCTCTGCCATCAACGGCACTGCGGTGGGGGCGGGTCTCGCGGTGGCGCTGTTGGCTGATATCAGCATCATGGCGGAGGACGCGCGCATCTCCGACGGACACGTACGACTCGGGGTGGCAGCCGGTGACCATGCAGCCATCATCTGGCCGCTGTTGTGCGGCGTGGCCAAGGCGAAGTACTACCTCATGACCGCCGACTTTATCGACGGCCGCGAAGCAGAGCGGATCGGTCTGGTCACGGCCTGCGCCCCGCGAGATGAAGTCTTGCCGCGCGCGCTCAACGTCGCCGAGCGGCTGGCCATGGGCAGCCAAAGTGCCATTCGGGGCACCAAACAAGCCATCAATCAATGGATGCGAATGGCAGGCCCCATTTTTGACCATTCGCTCGCACTCGAAATGCAGGGGTTCCTCGGCCCCGATGCGCGTGAAGGATTGGCCGCCGTTCGAGAGAAGCGGGCACCGAATTTTCCCAGTGCCAGGTCCCAGGGCTAAGGCACGTTAGGTCACGCTACCCCCTATGAATCAGGAAGGCGAGCAGGAGCGTATCAATCGGGAGCTTGAAGCGCGAGTCAACGCCCTCGAGTCACTGCTGATCGACAAGTCGTTGGTCGATCGCCATGCGCTACAGGCCATCCTTGATCTGTATGAAACCCAGATCGGACCCCGCAATGGGGCACGGGTGGTGGCGCGCGCCTGGCTCGATCCCTTGTTTAAAGCGCGGCTGCTGTCTGCGCCCGATGAAGCCATCGCGTCCATGGGCTACACCGGGCGTCAGGGTGAGCATGTGGTGGTGGTTGAAAACACCGCCCAGCTGCATAACCTGGTCGTCTGCACGCTTTGTTCCTGCTATCCGTGGCCGCTCCTGGGTTTACCCCCAGGCTGGTACAAGTCGGCGCCCTACCGATCGCGTGCGGTGATCGATCCGCGTGGTGTGCTTGCGGATTTCGGTCTCCATCTGCCTGCTGATACCCAGATACAGGTCTGGGACTCCAACGCTGAAGTCCGCTACCTGGTTCTCCCCATGCAGCCCGAAGGCACTGAGCATCTGTCGGAGGCGTCGCTCGCCGAACTGGTGAGCCGCAACGCAATGATCGGCACCGACATTGTCCGAGCGCCGGCGGCGCGTTCCGAGGTGTTGCCTTGAACGGTCTTCACGACATGGGCGGCATGCAGTGCTTCGGCCGTGTGGAGCAGGAGCCTGGCGAACCGCTGTTTCACCATGACTGGGAGCGTCGGGCGTTCGCGCTCACGCTCGCACTGGGGGCAGGGGGCTGTTGGAATATCGATGCCTCGCGCTTTGTGCGGGAAAGTCTCCCACCCTCCGTGTACCTGGGTGGAGGCTATTACCGGATCTGGCTTGAGGCTCTCCAACATCTCATCGAAGCACGAGGACTGCTGAGCGCGGCCGAATTGGCGTCCGGTCACGCGCAATCGGATGCTCAGGTTCCTGCGCAGTTTCGAAAGCTTGCCGGTGAGTCAGTTGAGGCGCTCTTTTCGCGCGGTTGGCCCTCAACCCGCGAGGCCTCGGCGCCTGCGCGCTTTGTGGTGGGCCAACGGGTTCGCACGATCAACGCACATCCCGCCACGCACACCCGGCTCCCGCGCTATGCACGGGGCCGTACCGGCACGATTTCCGCCGTGCGCGGCGTTCACGTGCTCCCTGATACGAACGCTGTCTTCCAGGGCGAGCAGCCCGAGTGGCTGTACGCGGTTCGGTTCGAGGCCGCAGAGCTCTGGGGACCCGACACCACGGCGGCCTGCGTTTATCTCGACTGCTGGGAGTCGTACCTGCTTGCCCACACGGCCTCGGGTGCCAATGAAACCCGTGCCTGATCAGACGGGACGTGGAGTAGGGCTTGCATCCGCCTGGGACCGCGCGCTCGAGGCGGGTGAGCCTCCTCAGTTTCAAAGTCCCTGGGAAGCCCGTGCGTTCGCCATGGTGGTCAAGCTATCGGAGGCCGGCCATTTCACTTGGTCGGAGTGGGTTGGTTTTCTGTCTCGAAGCATTGCCGAGTCAGGCGCCAAGGAGGCCACCGATGGTCGGCGGCGAAGCTATGGCGAGCAATGGATCGCGGCGGCCGAGTCGCTGCTGATTGCAAAGGGCATTACCTCGGCGGAGCAGTTACAAGCCAGGCGACTTGCCTGCTGGCCGATCAACCCTGGTCATGCTCATTCCACCCCCAACCCTGCTGGAGTCAACCATGTCAATCGTTCCTGATTCAAAGGCCCGTAGGCAGATCGTGGGTGCACTGGGCGCCTCGGCGCTCGGTGCGATTGCCCCATCGGCCGGCGCCCAGGCGCGTGCCGAGTACCCCAGTCGCCCGATTCGCATCATCGTGACCTTTGCCGCCGGATCGGCAACCGACATCATGACCCGGCATCTGGCTGCGCGAATGTCGCAAACGCTGGGTCAGAATCTGGTCATTGAAAATCGGGTGGGCGCCGCTGGCGCCATCGGTGCAGAGCAGGTTGCCCGCGCCACGCCTGATGGCTACACCATTGGCATGTCGGCGGTGTCAGCCATGTCTATCGCGCCTGCCATCCGCGGCGCAGCCATGCCCTACGACAATCTGCGTGACTTCACCCATATCGGGCGGGCTTGTACGGCCACCAACGTGGTTGCCGTTCATCCGTCGGTTCCCGCCAGCACGCTTCCCGAACTGATCGCATGGTCGCGGACGGTAGCCGGAGGCGTTCGCTATTCGTCTGGCGGACACGGGGGCTCCAACCATCTGGCGGGGGAGTTGATCGCGCTTCGTACTGGCGCCCAGTTCGTGCACGTTCCTTACAGCAACCAGGGCCAGGCAGTCAGTGACGCAGTGGCCGGGCATGTCCCGATGATCATCTACACGGTGGCTTTGCTTCCGCATATCCGATCGGGTCGGCTCAAAGCCATCGCTGTCACGTCTGAAGTGCGGCAGAAGCAGCTTCCCGACATTGGTACAGCCATTGAACAGGGCGTACCGGGTATCGTGGCGAATTCCTGGTTCGGCATGGTCGGACCAGCGGGCATTCCAGACCCGATTCGTGACCGGCTTTACACCGCACTGGCCGAGGCGCTGTCACAGCCCGACATTCAGTCGAAACTCATCGATACTGGGCTGCAGCCCGACCCCTTGCCCGCGCAGCCTTTCCGCAGCTTCATCGAGCGCGATACGCAGACATGGCGCGAGGTTGCCAAAGCTGCTGGCATCAAGGCGGAGTGACTCCGTCAGCACTTGCGCAGCTCATCCTCTGACACCGCTTCAAACCGCCAGGATTCGCATGAAACTCGCAACCATTGAACTCTCAACGCCGGTGGGACGCTTACGCCGGATTGGCGTGAGCCACGCGCTCGGTGTGGTCGACGCCACGGCGGTCCGGGTGGCCTGGCAGGAGCGGCAATTGCCGGCCTCCGCCGCCGAGCGGGTGGGGCATGCCGAAGTACCGCCCGATATGGTGGCCCTCATCGCATCCGGCGACCGAGTGTTTGACTGGATCGGCGAGGCCATCGAAACCGTTCTGGGCGCCGGGGTTAGTCATACCGCCAGCGGGCAGCGCCTCGTTCATCCAGTTGATGAAGTTCGGTTCCTCGCGCCGGTGCCGCGCCCGGCCGGAGTAGCTAATTTCAGTGTCTGGCCGGCCCATACGGCATCTGGCGCGGCGCACGGATTCAATCTCAGCCGTGCGCCCGAAGAAAGCGGCGTCAAACCCTACTGGAAAGGCAACCCCGATTCCTATGTCGGAACCGATGCGGTCCTGGAATATCCGCCTTATGCGTCTGAGGTTGATGTCGAGTGTGAACTCGTTTGCATCGTCGGCACGGGCGGTAAAGACCTTGACTTGAATGCTGCTGAGCGTGCCATAGCCGGTTACACCATCGTCAATGATGCGAGCGTTCGTGATATTCAACGCGAGGAAATGAAGACCGGACGGGGTCCGTCCAAAGGCAAAGACTTTGATTCAGGCAATGGCATGGGGCCTTGGCTGGTCACGCGCGATGAAATCGGCGATCCACGGGGCCTCCATCTGTCGCTTCATATCAACGGTAAGCAGGTGTCTGAATCCTCGGCGCAGGGCATGGTGTGGACCTTCCCGGAAATGCTGTCCTACCTCTCGATGGGCCAATCGGTCGCACCAGGGCAGGTCATCAGCGCAGGCTGCTACGCGGGGGGCTCCGCCATGGACTTGGGCCTGCGGCTGTCGCCAGGCGACCGGGTTGAATTTCGGATCTCGGGCATTGGATCGCTCCGCTGCACAATTGGTCAACCACCCGCGCGTCCCTGGCGTCGTATCTGAGGGAGCCTCCGCCATGAACATTGCATCGCATGATGGCCTCTTGGGTGCGACAGTCACCGGTATCGATCTGTCGGCGCCGCTCACCGATCAGCAGTTTGCCCGCCTGTTTCATGCGTTGGGTGATCGGGGCGTCCTTCACTTCCCCAATCAGCCGATCGATGCAAAGGCGCTCAGCGCGTTCTCGGCACGGTTTGGTTCGCTTCAGGTGATCAAAGGCGTGCCTTACCATGAACCGGGCCAACCCGAAGTCACGATTCTGTCGAACATGGTTGATGACGGCCAGCCCATCGGGCTCGCCGATGCGGGGCAGTCATGGCATACCGACATGACCTACAACGCCACGGTGGGTTTCGTGAATGTGCTGGTGGCCCACCGCGTGCCGGTGCGAGATGGGCAGGTGCTGGGTGCCACCGAATTCGTCAGCACGCAGGCTGCATTTGATTCGCTAGCGCCCTCGCTGGTCAGCCGCCTGGAGGGGCTGAGCGCTGTTCACGATCTGAATTTCTACTGGGAGTTCATGCGGCGCGAAAAGGGCTCAACGCGTCCACCTCTTACCGAGGCGCAACGCCTGGCTCGGCCCCCGGTGCAGCATCCGGTCTGGCTCACTCATCCCATCACCGGACGTCGCGTGATTTATGTGAACCCGGGGTTCACCGAGCGGATAGAGGGTCTGCCTTCACAAGAGAGCGATGCGTTACTTGCGCAGCTCTATGACCATGTCCTGCAGCCTCAGTTTCGCTACACGCATCGCTGGCAGGTGGGCGATGTTCTCATGTGGGACCACCTGGGCACCTGGCATAACGCGGTGGCCGACTATGCTGCCGATGAACCGCGGCTCATGAAACGTTGTCAGGTGCTGGCCGATAAAGTGTTCGACCCGGCGTTTACTTCAGGCGTGCTCGCGGCGGCCTGAGCGGATCAGTGCAGGATGCCCAAATAAGTGTGGGCCCAGCTCGCTCAGTTTGGCGCATCCCAGCTGGCCCATGGCGATCAGCAGCTCCCGTCGCAGAATCCCCAAAACATGTTCAGCCCCCGGTTGGCCGGCAAGTGAAAGACCGAGAAGCCCCGGCCGGCCGCTGAGCACGCCCTGCGCGCCAAACGCCACGGCTTTCGCGATATCGGTGCCGCGGCGAACCCCGCTATCCATCAGCACAGACGCGCGGTGACCCACCGCGTCTACGATTTCTGGCAGCACATCAATGGGGGCGGCGGACACATCAAGGCAGCGTCCGCCATGGTTGGACACGACGACTCCGTCGGCGCCGCAATCGACTGCCTTCTTGGCGTCGTCCGCGCGCAGAATGCCCTTGACCAACAGCTGTCCGGGCCACCGGCGGCGCAGCTCACGAATGTCCTCGAAGGTCAGGTTCTCAGCGTATTCAGGCATCTTTTCGTACTGGGGAATGCCGGTGGTGCGCTGATATTTTCCAATGACCTCGATCAACCATCGAGGATGGCGCAGCATGTCGATCACTGAGCGCGGCGTGGCCTTGAACGGGAAGGTGTAGCCGTTTCGCCGGTTGAATTCGCGGTTTGGTTGAACCGGCACGTCAGCGGTGACCAGAAGCGCCTTGGCACCCGAACCTGCCACCCTATCGATGAGCTTCCAGGTTTGAGCCCGGTCGGTAAACACATAGAGCTGATACCAAAGCGTGCCGCCCAGCGCGACGATCTCCTCCAGGCTGCTCATTGAACGGGTGGCGATCGTAAAGGGAATCCCAGTGGCCGCAGCCGCTTTGGCGAGCTCCATTTCGCCCTGGTACCAGACCAGCCCGGCCGCGCCTGTAGGGGCGATCGCCATTGGCATTGAAAAACGCTCACCCAGCATGGTGGCTTCGCAGCTGCGCTGGCTGACATCGAGGAGCGCCTGGGGCCGGGCTTTGATGCGACGAAACGCTTCGCGGTTGTGCGCGAGGGCTTCGTCATCTTCCGCACCACGGTCGATGAATTCAAAGATTCCCTTGGGCAACCGCTTTCGGGCGGCTTCACGGACGTCGGAGAGGTTGTAAAGGCGGTCGAGGTTCATGGCGTGATCATGTTGTCTTTGGTGATGGGCGTCAAACCGTTGCTGTAAAGCGCGTGATCATGACTGTGTACTTCGGTTGCGGCGACCGCGATCAAACCCATCGCGATGCAACCCCGTCAACATGCCGGGTCGTTTTCTGAGGCCTTCCGCCATGAGCCGTCGCCCGCAGTCTTCACTACGTACGGCAGGTGCTCGCCGCCGACCAATCACAGTGCCCGCGCCCACCTTGACACCAGTCATTGGCGCGCTGCATCCGGAGCCCCCTTTTAAGGGAAGCGTTGATGTGGATGCGGCTGCGCTGGTGGCACGACAGACCGATCAATTGGCGCAGGCCCTGCTAGCCGGCTGGACTCATGGTGTGTCGCCGGTGGCGATTGCGCTTGCCTTCAGTGACTGGTTGCTTCACTTGTCTTCCTCACCTGGAAAGCAGGTGGAGCTCATCCGAAAGCTTTCCAGAAAATCGCTTCGCTACGGCTGGTATCTGGTGCTTCTCTTACAACAGCATGAATGTCCAACCTGTATCGAACCCCTGCCAGGCGATCGCCGGTTCCGCGGGGAGGCATGGAGCCGATGGCCCTTTAACGCGATGCATCAGGCGTTTCTGATGCAGCAGCAGTGGTGGCACAACGCGACGACCGATGTCCACGGCGTGTCGCCGCATCATTCACAGGTGGTCAATTTTTGCGTCCGACAGATGCTGGATGCGTGGGCGCCCGCCAATTTTCCCTTGACTAATCCGGAGGTGCTGGATGAGACAACACGCAGCGGTGGGGGCAATCTGCTGCGTGGCGCATTGAACTTTGTTGATGACCTGCGGCGGGGCGTGCTCGGCGAACCGCCAGCGGGTGCGGAGGCGTTCACCCCCGGCGAGGCGGTTGCGATCACACCCGGCGTGGTGGTGTTTCGAAATCGGCTGATTGAGTTGATCCAATATCTTCCGCAGACACCTTCGGTGCATCCCGAGCCGGTCCTGATCGTGTCGGCCTGGATCATGAAGTACTACATCCTGGATCTGTCGCCCGATCACTCGCTGATTCGTTATCTGGTGAGAGCGGGATTTACCGTATTCGCCATTTCATGGGTCAATCCTGGGCCCGACGAG
>CAIPNM010000428.1 GCA_903866395.1 uncultured bacterium | reverse complement strand
GCACGCGCTCGATGGCTTGCAGCGCGAGCGCTTTGCAGACGCCGAGCGGCACCTGGGGGAGGCGATGCGCGAGGACCCCGCCTATGCCATGGCGGCAGCATGGGCGGCGCAATGGCACAGCCTGGCGGTCGGTCAGGCCTGGAGCAATGATCCGGTGCAAGATGCGGCCGCCGTCAACGACCTGGCCACACGCGCCATCCAGCTCGACCCGCGCAATGCCCTGGGCCATGCCATCGGCGGCCATTACCGCGCCTATCATCAGCGTGACCCGCAAAGTGCGTTGCCATTCTTTGATCGCGCGCTGGAAGCAGGCCCAAGCCATGCCTTATCCTGGACGTTGCGCAGCGCCTCGCTTTCCTATCTCGGTCGTGCCGAGGAAGCATTGGCGGCGGCGCGGCGCGGCTTCAGCCTCTCGCCGCAAGGTCCGGATCGCTATTACTTCCAGTTCTTCGTAGGCCTCGCCGAACACTGCAGCGGGAACCACGCGGCGGCGGTGCGCAGCATGCGTCTCTCCCTGATGGAGAGCCCAGGGTTCACCTCGGCGCATCGCATCCTGGTCGCGGCGCTGGAGGCGCAAGGGGATAGGCCAGCCGCATGCATCGCGGCGGCGGACATGATGCGATACGAGCCGCATTTTCGCGTGGCCAACTACGCGGCTGAACGGCAGCCTTTCGTGGACGGGGAACTGCGTCATCAACTTCTGGCGGCACTGGGTGCCGCGGGCGTGCCTGCGTGAGAACGACGATCAATCGAGTGGAGGAACGGACATGCTTTCAGGTTTGAACGGCGCGAACGGCGCCAATGGTGCCAATGGAGCCAACGGCGCGAATGGTGCCAACGGCGCAAATGGGGCGGATGGCATGGCGATGGTCATGGTCTCCGGCGGGGTCGTCCGGCCCATGGGTTTCTCGCCCTGGCCCAGCATCGACAACGATCCGGTGAAGGGCGATGCCCCTCGCCTGGTTTGGCGTGGGCAGGCAGGGCCGCGAGTGCAATGGCTGCCGGGGCTGGACGCTCTTCTGAAGGCGGCTGACGCCGACACCACTGAGGTCACGGATGCGGAGCTCATGCTTTGCGGCTTCAACGGCAAGGCGCTGGCCGAGCCGGGGCAGACCGAGGCGGAGCAGGAAGCCAATATCGTAAAGGCCAAGGCGTTCGCCGGAACGCTTGCCAAACAGCTTGCTGAATACAAATCGCGTCCGGAGGAATTCCGAGGCTGGACCATTGGCAATCAGGCGATCGCGGCCATCGCGCAATTCGCCGCGAAACCGGGCTGGAACGACCACACCGAATCCCTGAAAGAGAAGTTCCCCAAATCGGAGGGTACAGCCAAGGAGCTGAACATCCTGCGCGACCTGATGGTACACCGCGATGGCGTGATGGCCGAGGCCATGGCGCAACGGACCGGCATCATCCCCTATTTCCAGGGTCTGGCAGGCTTCACCGGAAGTTCCCATCCCCGCACGACGGATCTCTGCGTGCTGGCCTTGGCGCTCGGAGAGTTCATGGTGATGTACTACAAACAGTATTTCAACCGGCCGCGCCCGTCGCAACTCGACCCCATGCTCTGCCCCCCGATTGAGGTGCCCGGCCACGCGGCCTTCCCAAGCGGCCACGCGACGGAATCGCATCTGATCGCACGCCTTCTCTGGATTGTTCTGCCGGACAAGCATCCGGCACGCCCGCTTCTGCTTCCACTGGCGCATCGCATCGCGATCAACCGTGAAGTGATGGGCT
>CAIPNM010000427.1 GCA_903866395.1 uncultured bacterium | reverse complement strand
GTCTTATTGCGAAGCCGAGGCGCTGCTGGTTGATTCATTCCACGCGGGCTACGGAGGTAGCGGTCAGTCTTTTGACTGGTCGTGGTTGCCGGCCGAACGCGCCATGCCCCTCATTCTGTCCGGTGGTCTCGACCCCCGCAGCGTGGGCTTGGCCATCGATCAGGTGGCACCCTTCGCAGTCGACGTCTCAAGCGGCATACAAGGTGCTGACCCCCGAACCAAGGATCGCGAGCTGATGGAACGTTTTGCAGCCGCGGTCATGTCTGCCGATGCTCGGCGAGCCCCCCAGTTTCAACCGACCCCCAACACCCCATGAAACCCTACGATCTTCCCGACGCGCGTGGCCACTTCGGACCCTACGGGGGCACCTTTGTGTCCGAAACTCTGATTGAAGCGCTTGAGGCGCTTCGTCAGGCCTATCAGCACTACCGCACCGACCCAGAGTTTGTCGCCGAGCTTGAGAGCGAACTCAAGCACTTTGTCGGTCGGCCGAGCCCCGTGTATCACGCCAAGCGCTGGTCGCAGCAGTTAGGTGGCGCGCAGATTCATTTCAAGCGCGAAGACCTCAATCACACCGGCGCGCACAAGATCAACAACACCATGGGGCAGGCGCTGCTCGCCCGCCGTATGGGCAAGAAACGGATCATTGCCGAAACCGGCGCGGGTCAGCACGGCGTGGCCACCGCCACGGTGTGCGCGCGCTTCGGCATGGAATGCGTGGTGTACATGGGCGTGGATGACGTGGCGCGGCAGGCGCAAAACGTTTATCGCATGAAGCTGCTGGGCGCCACCGTGGTGCCGGTAGAGTCCGGCTCGCGTACGCTGAAAGATGCGCTCAACGAAGCCATGCGCGACTGGGTGACGAACGTGGAGAGCACCTTCTACATCATCGGAACGGTGGCGGGTCCGCATCCTTATCCGATGATGGTGCGCGACTTCAATTCGGTCGTGGGCCGCGAGTGTCTCACCCAGATGCCCGAACAAATCGGCCGTCACCCCGATTATGTGATTGCCTGTGTGGGTGGTGGGTCCAACGCCATCGGCATTTTTCATCCTTATATCGACGTGCCGGGCGTGAAGCTGGTGGGCGTCGAGGCGGGGGGTGAAGGGCTGCACACGGGACGTCATGCTGCGTCGCTGTCGGCCGGCACGCCAGGTGTGCTGCACGGCAATCGAACCTACCTTTTGCAGGACAACAACGGACAGATCATCGATACACATTCTGTCTCGGCGGGGCTTGACTACCCGGGCGTCGGTCCCGAACACGCCTGGCTGAAAGATTCGGGCCGGGCAGGCTATGTCGCCATCACCGATTCCGAAACCCTGGAGGCGTTCCACACCTGCTGCCGTATCGAGGGCATCATCCCGGCGCTTGAAACGAGCCACGCCATTGCGTATGCCGCCAAACTTGCTCCCACCCTGCGCCCTGACCAACACATCCTGGTCAATCTTTCAGGACGCGGTGACAAGGATATGCACACCGTTGCCCAACGCGGTGGATTGAGTCTCTGACATGACCAGCCGAATCGCCACGCGCTTTGCGCAACTCGCCGCCGAGGGCCGCCAGGCGCTGATCCCCTTTTTCACTGCAGGTCACCCCTCGCGCGAATCAACCGTTCCGGTCATGCGGGCGCTCGCGCGCGCGGGCGCCGATGTGATCGAGGTTGGCGTGCCATTCTCGGACCCGATGGCTGACGGCCCCGCCATTCAGCGCTCGAGTGAACAGGCACTCGCGTTGGGTGTCGGGATGGCCGACGTCCTTCAGTGGGTGAGCGAGTTTCGCAGCACCGACCCCGATACACCGGTGGTGCTCATGGGTTATGCGAATCCGATCGAACGGATGGGAGGCGCGCAGTTCATCGAGCGCGCGGCGCAGGCGGGTGTCGATGGCGTGATCGTGGTGGATTATCCGCCCGAGGAAGCCGCCGAGTTTGCGCAGCAGGCGCGTGAGCGTGGCATCGACCCCATCTTTCTGCTTGCGCCCACCACCGGACCCGCGCGAATTGACCAGATCTTGTCGGCTGCGAGCGGCTATGTGTACTACGTGTCGCTGCGTGGCATCACCGGCGGCACCATCGATATTGATGATGTCGTCAGCCGCGTGTCGCTCATCAAGTCCAGAACGCAATTGCCAGTAGGCGTTGGTTTCGGCATTCGCGATGCGGCGACGGCCAGCGCTGTGGCGCGTGTGGCGGATGCGGTGATCATCGGCACCCGGATGATCCAACTGTTGGAAGACGGTCCTGTTGAGGAAGCGCCAAGCCGCGTCGGCGCCTTCATCAGCGAAGTGCGGGCAGCCATCGACGAGAGGCCGCGCGCGTAAGCTCAACCTGCGATTGCACCACACACCCTCTGGAGAACGCTGCAATGAGTTGGCTAGACAAGCTGCTGCCACCACGAATTCAGCGCCAGCCTGCTGGCGGCAAGAAGGTGCCCGAGGGGCTATGGGTTAAGTGCCCGTCGTGCGATGCTGTGCTGTATTCAGCAGACCTCGATGCCAGCCAGAGCGTCTGCCCGAAATGTAGCCATCACCTGCGCATCTCGGCCCGCCGCCGGCTTGATCTTCTGCTGGATCCGGAGGGCCGCTACGAAATCGGCCATGAGGTGCTGCCAGTCGATGCGCTCAAATTCCGTGACAGCCGCAAGTATCCGGACCGTCTCCAGGAGGCCATCGAAACCACCGGTGAGACCGATGCGCTGGTGGTGATGGGCGGGGCCATCCGCGCGCTTCCGGTGGTGGTCGCGGTGTTTGAATTCGAGTTCATGGGCGGCTCCATGGGCTCGGTGGTGGGCGAGCGGTTCGTTCGTGGGGTGCAAACCGCCATTGAACAGAAGGTTCCATTCGTGTCGGTCGCCGCATCAGGGGGCGCTCGGATGCAGGAGGGGCTGCTGTCGCTCATGCAGATGGCTAAGACCACTGCAGCGCTCGCTCGCCTGGCTGAACTGCGTCTGCCCTACATTTCAGTGCTCACCGACCCCACCATGGGCGGGGTGTCGGCGAGCTTCTGTTTTCTGGGCGACGTGGTCATTGCCGAACCCAAGGCGCTCATTGGTTTTGCCGGTCCGCGGGTGATTGAGCAAACCGTTCGCGAGAAGCTGCCTGAAGGGTTCCAGCGCGCCGAGTTCCTGCTGGAGAAAGGCGCGATCGACATGATTATCGATCGCCGTCAGATGCGCGATGAAATCGCTCATCTGCTCGCGCTTCTCACCCGCCAGCCGACCGAGGCCCTGTCCTGAGCGCACCGGCCGCTGATCAGTCGCTCAACGACTGGCTGACGCGAGTCGAGTCGCTCCATCCTCGCACCATCGAACTCGGGCTGGATAGGGTGCGGGCGGTTGCTGCCCGCCTTGGGTTGTCGCTGTCTCCCGTGGTGATCACGGTGGGGGGCACCAACGGCAAAGGCTCGACCTGCGCCATGCTGGAGTCGATTCTGCTCGCGGCAGGTTATCGGGTGGCGCTCTACACGTCTCCCCATCTGATGCGTTTCAACGAGCGCGCAAGGATCAACGGCGGGGCGGTGAGCGACGGCTGGCTGGTTGAGCGTTTCAGGCAGGTGGACGAGGCGCGCGCTGACACGCCGCTGACCTACTTCGAATTCACCACACTCGCCATTCTCCTTGGCTTTCAGCAGACAGCGCTGGATGTGGTGATCCTGGAGGTGGGGTTGGGCGGGCGGCTGGACGCGGTCAACCTGATCGATGCGCACTGCTCGATCGTCACTTCGGTCGATCTGGATCACACCGATTACCTGGGGCCAACGCGCGAATCCATCGGGTACGAGAAAGCGCATATCTACCGACCGGGTCGTCCCGCGATTTGCGCCGATCCCATGCCGCCTGCCTCGCTGACTGATTACGCCAGGTCGATCGGTGCCGACCTCTGGTGCTTCGGGCGCGATTTCAACTACTCGGGTGACCGGCAGCAGTGGGCCTATGGGGGCCGCACGCAACGACGCGCGAGCCTCGCCTACCCGGCCTTGCGCGGGGCGAATCAGTTGCTCAATGCGTCGGGCGTGCTGGCTGCGCTCGAGGCGCTTCGCAGTCAATTGCCCGTCAGCGCGCAGGCGATCCGGCAGGGCTTTGCGACGGTCGAGTTGCCCGGCCGGTTTCAGGTGCTCGCCGGTCGTCCGTCGATCATCCTCGACGTGGCGCACAACCCCCACGCCGCCGCGCATCTGGCCAGCAATCTGGACAACATGGGCTTCTTCCCGGAAACCTGGGCAATTTTCGGGGCAATGCGGGATAAAGATATCGATCGAATCATCGCGGCGCTCGGCGAGCGGGTGGATCACTGGCTGGTGGTAGATCTGCCCGGCTCACGAGCAGCGTCGGCGGCGTTCCTGGCGGAGCGAGTGGCGGCGGTTCGCGGTGCGTCGACCACGCCGGATATTGAGTGTTTTGCAAGTCCCAGGGCCGCTCTCGAACGGGCACGCGCCCGCGCGGGGGACGATGATAGAATCGTCATCTTCGGGTCCTTTGTGACCGTCGCGGACATCCTCTCAGCCCGTGCCGAAGTTTCCCCGCCCCGCACAGCCTGACCGTCACTCGTTCCGATCGACGCCGGAGATGCCCTATGGCCCGGCGTGATACGGTCGATCAGCCGCCGGCGGACCCCGGGCTCCCGTTCAAGCGCCGCGCCCGTCGCCGTCTGGTGGGCGCCCTGGTCATCGGGCTGGCGGTGGCGGTCACCTTGCCGCTGGTGCTCGATCGAGAGCCCCGCTACCCCCGACCCGATATCCGGGTCGACATCCCCTCTCGCGATGCGCAATTGCCGGTTCGGCCACCCGGCGATGCCGAGGCGCCTGCCGTCGCCGCGCGCGCGCCGGTGAATGCCGATTCGGCCCGCGCGGCCCGCGCGGAGGCAGGGCGCGTAGCTGAAGCCCGGGCAACGGCAGGCGGTAGCACGCCAGCTGATCCGTCGAAGGCTGCCGCCGATGCCCGGCAGCAGGCGCGCGAGCCCATGACCCAACAAATCGACGTTCCCGCGGATGGCGCGGCGCAATCGCGAAGCAGTGCCGCGGCGCGAGCCGACGCCGATGCCGCCCGGGCGGCGGCTGCAAAAGCCGACGCAGCACGCGCTGAGGCCCAGCGCCAGGAAGCGGCCAGGGCTGAAGCGGCCCGAGCTGAAGCGGCCCGCGCCAATGCTGCGCGTGCCGAAGCCGCTCGCGCGGAGGCCGCTCGCGCCGAAGCTGCCCGCGCCGAAGCTGCCCGCGCCGAAGCTGCCCGCGCCGAAGCTGCCCGCGCACAGGCGGCCCGTCAGCAGGCTGCTGCAGCGTCTGCAGACGCCTCACGGCAAAGCGCCGATACGCCGCGCGCCTACCCCAGCCAGAACTGGGCGGTGCAGATAGGACAGTTCGCACGCCCGGAAAACGCGCGGGCGGCCGAAGCACGCGTGAGCAGCCTGGGGCTTCGGGCCTACAGCGAAACCCTTCAAACCGCTCAGGGCGAGCGTGTACGCGTTCGTACGGGTCCGTTTGCCACTCGCGCTGCGGCCGAAGAGGCGCGCAGCCGGCTGCTTGCCGCAGGGCTGGAGGCCGCGCTGATCGCCCCTGAGGCGGGTCGATGAGTGCGCTCACGACCTGGGATTGGCTGCTCGGTGGAATCGTTTTCGTATCGGTTGCATTGGGGCTGCTCCGAGGTCTGGTTCGAACCGCGTTTGCGCTCGCCTCCTGGGTGGTGGCGCTGGTCGGCGCGCTCCTCGGGAGCCCGCTTCTGATCAGCGCGCTTGGTGTGGCCGCGCCGGTCTGGGCGTTGGCTCTGCCTGTTTTCCTGATCCTGTTCCTCGTCACCCGCTATGTGGGCGCTCTGATTGCGCGGGGGCTCGCCGCGGTGGGCCTAGGGGGTCTCGATCGGATGCTAGGTGGCGTCATCGGGGTGGCACGAGCGGTGATCGTATTTGCCATCATCGCGCTGGTGGCCGCGCTTGCCGGGTTCGATCGCGACCCAGCCTGGAGCGGGGCGCGCTGCCGCCCGCTACTCGATGAAATCACAGCGCGCCTGATGCCTCACCTGCCGGTTCGTCCCGCGGGTGTGCTGAGGGCTGTCTGAGTCTCTGCTTACCGCGTCCGGAGCCAAGCCATGTGCGGAATTCTCGGAGTGATTTCCCGCTCGCCCGTCAACCAGCTGCTCTACGATGGGCTGCTGCTCCTGCAGCATCGCGGGCAAGACGCGGCTGGCATCGCGACGGCGTCGAACAAAAAATTCAGCCTGCACAAGGCCAACGGGCTGGTTCGCGATGTGTTCCGCACCCGCAACATGCGAGCGCTGCCGGGCACCTCGGGCATCGCGCATGTTCGCTATCCCACAGCGGGGTCGGCGTCTGACTCCGAAGAAGCGCAGCCCTTTTACGTGAATGCGCCCTTCGGTGTCACGCTGGCACATAACGGCAATCTCACCAATGCTGCGCAGCTCTCAGAAGAGATGTTTCGTCGCGACCGGCGCCACATTAACACCGCCTCCGATTCAGAGGTGTTACTCAATGTGCTTGCGCATGAGCTTCAGGAGAAGGCGCGCGGCATCACGCTCGACCCCGACACCATCTTTGCTGCCGTCACGGGGTTGCAAGCGCGCGTGCGGGGTGCCTACGCCTGTGTGGCGGAGATCGCGGGCTACGGCATTCTCGCGTTTCGCGATCCGTTTGGCATCCGGCCGCTCTGCTATGGCGTGGCCGAAACCGATGCAGGGACCGAATATCTGGTTGCCTCTGAATCGGTGGCGCTTGAAGGCCTCGGGTTCCGGTTGGTGCGCGATATTCAGCCTGGCGAGGCCGTGTTCATCGACCTCGATGGCAGCTTTCATTCGCGGCAGTGCTCGCTATCAGCGTCGCTTAATCCATGCATGTTCGAGTTCGTGTATTTCGCGCGGCCCGACTCGCTGATCGATGGTGTCTCGGTTTATGCCGCCCGGCTTCGTATGGGGGAGTATCTGGCGCAGAGCGTCTCCAGTGCTCTCCATCGCGGCGATATCGATGTGGTCATGCCCATTCCCGACACTTCTCGTCCGTCGGCGATGCAGCTTGCCAATCGGCTCGGACTCGACTATCGCGAGGGCTTTCTCAAGAACCGCTACGTTGGCCGTACCTTCATCATGCCGGGCCAGTCGGTGCGCAGAAAATCGGTTCGTCAGAAGCTCAACGCAATGAGTGTGGAGTTCAAGGGAAAGAACGTGCTGCTGGTGGATGATTCGATTGTCCGTGGCACCACCTCGCGCGAAATCGTGCAGATGGCCCGCGATGCGGGTGCCAACAAGGTTTATTTCGCCTCCGCCTCGCCGCCAGTGCGCTTTCCCAACGTGTATGGCATTGACATGCCCACCCGGAGCGAACTCATCGCCCACGCGCGTAGCGATGATGAGATCTGCGATGCAATTGGCGCTGACGCGCTGGTGTATCAGTCAGTTGATTCAATGAAGCGGTCGGTGTCTGACCTTAATCCGTCGCTCACCCGTTTCGAGGCATCATGCTTTGATGGGCAGTACGTGACCGGCGACATCTCCGCCGACTATCTCGACCAGCTCGAGGCCGGGCGCGTGACGATTGGCGCTGGTCCCGATGAAGAACGTACGCTCAGCCAGATGAACCTTCAGTTCGCCGTGGTCGGCGACTAAGCTTTCAGGAAACCCAATGTCCGATTCTTTCTCCTTTGACACGCTTGCCGTCCGCGCTGGCATTGAACGCTCTCAGTTCGGCGAGCACGCCGAGCCCATCTACCTCACCTCCAGCTTCGTGTTTGAAAACTCGGCGCAGGCGGCAGCGCGCTTCGCGGGTACCGACCGAGGGCCGGTTTATTCGCGTTTCTCGAACCCCACAGTGCAGATGTTCTGTGACCGGCTCGCTGCGCTGGAAGGTGCGCCAGCGTGTCTCGCTACCGCCTCCGGCATGTCGGCGATCATGGCGACACTCATGAGCCTTACCCGTGCTGGCGATCACGTCCTGTCCTCCACCGGCGTGTTCGGAGCCACGATGCAGCTCTTCAACATGTTTGGTCGGTACGGAGTGGAAACCAGTTATGTTCCGCTCACCGATCCCGATGCCTGGCGTCGGGCGATGCGGCCCAACACCCGCATGCTTTACCTCGAATCGCCGTCGAATCCGCTCACTGAGGTGGGCGATATTCGCGCGCTCGCGAAGATCGCGTCGGATGCGGGCGCGGTGCTCGTGGTTGACAACTGTTTCTGTTCGCCCGCGCTGCAACGTCCGTTTGATCTTGGCGCGCATGTGGTGGTGCATTCGGCCACCAAGTACATCGACGGTCAGGGTCGGGTGCTGGGTGGCGCAGTGCTGGGTAGCGAGCAATATGTTCGCGAGCTGCTCCTCCCGGTGCTGCGCACCGCCGGCCCCTCGCTCTCGCCGTTCAATGCCTGGGTGCTCTTGAAGGGTCTCGAGACCCTCTCGCTTCGCATGGAGCGGCAATCAGCCAATGCACTCGAGGTTGCGCGCTGGCTTGAGGCGCACCCGCGCGTGGCGCGGGTGCATTACCCGGGCCTTGCATCCCACTCGCAGCATGCCCTCGCCATGAGTCAGCAGAAGACCGGCGGCGCCATCGTGTCGTTCGACGTCAAGGGCGATGACGCGGCCAGTCTGCGTGCGCGTGCCTGGGCCACTATCGATCAATGCAAGATGCTTTCCATCACCGGTAACCTCGGTGACACCAAAACCACCATCACCCATCCGGCGAGCACCACGCATGGGCGTCTCACGCCGGAGGCAAGGCTGGCGGCGGGGGTAGGCGAGGGGCTGATTCGCGTTGCGGTGGGTGTGGAGTCGCCTGCCGATATCTGCGCTGATCTGGCTCGTGGGCTGGAAGCTTGAGCCCCCGGTTTAACCCACTCCTGTTTGGGATGTCTGATCAATGAATACTCCGACTCCTTTTCGTGTGTCGCGTTCGCGTGGCGTTGAGCGGCTGGTCGCCGGCATGCCTACCCAGGATGGTGCTGGCGTGAAGCTGGTTCGCGTGCTCACCCAAGACCTGCAGCGCAGGCTCGATCCGTTCCTGATGCTCGATAACTTCGGGTCCGAGAATCCGGGTGACTACATCGCCGGCTTTCCCGATCATCCGCATCGCGGGTTTGAAACGGTTACCTACATGCTCACCGGCTGCATGCGGCATCGAGACAGCGTGGGGAACGAAGGGTTGATCAATTCAGGCGGTGTGCAGTGGATGACCGCGGGGCGCGGCATCATCCACTCTGAAATGCCTGAACAGCAGGACGGCCTCATGGAGGGCTTTCAGCTTTGGGTCAACCTGCCTTCTAACCTGAAGATGACCCAACCCGGTT
Organism: uncultured bacterium; assembly: GCA_903866395.1. GTDB lineage: Bacteria > Pseudomonadota > Gammaproteobacteria > Burkholderiales > Burkholderiaceae_E > SYIM01. Next base: position 1,959 of record CAIPNM010000427.1, on the reverse strand, counting down.
GGCGGGACATTCCCGGCGGGCAGGTCCCGGAGTTTGTCAGCGCGGAGGGCGTTCGCGTGCGCGTCGTTGCAGGTCACGCGCACGGCGTGGCGGGTGCGGTACCCGAGGGCACCGTCGATCCGGTGTTTCTTGATCTGCATTTTGATTCGCCGGGATCGATCGATATTGAACTGCCGGCGGGGCATAACGGGCTTGTCTATGTGTATCGCGGCGGGTTGTCGGTGGGCGGCAGCCCGGTGCCACACCAACGCATGGCAGTGTTGGAAACCCGCCCCGATGCCGATGGTGTGCGCTTCATCGCCGAGGCGCCGTCACGTGCGGTGCTGATTGCCGGCCGTCCGCTCAATGAACCCATTGCCCAGTATGGCCCGTTCGTGATGAATACCCGCGATGAGTTGATGCAGGCAGTGCGCGACTACCAGAGCGGAAACTTTGCCTGAGGCGTTAGGCCTTGCCAGGGGCGCCGCTCAAGCGCGTGCGCGCGCCCTACCTAAAGTTCCGACTGCGACTTTCGAGCGCGCCCAGTAGCGCCGTGTGATCGATGATGCGAGCGGCCACCAGATGCGTGACCGTGCCACCACCGTGTTCCTGGCGCTGCCAGTAACCGTAGACGCTCATGAGTTGGGCGCCAAGCAACGCCGCGCGGAAGCGTTCGAATACCGCAGGCCACACAATGACGTTGACCGTGCCGGTGTCGTCTTCGAGGGTGACGAATAGCGTGCCGCGCGCGGTTTCCGGGCGCTGGCGGTGGGTGACCAGGCCGCTTGCGCGCGCGATGCGGCCGTCGGGGTAGCCCGCGAGCGCCGAGGCTGGTTCGATGCGCAGGCGGTCGAGTTGCGCGCGTAGCAGTGCCAACGGGTGACGCCCCATGGGGATGCCGAGCGAGCGGTAATCGGCAATGGTGTCCTCGCCTTCGGAGGGGGCGGCGAGCGTGACGGGGACTTCGTCAATGCGGGTTTGATCCAGAAACCCCCCGGTCAGTCGGCCCGCTGCAGCTGCCCAGTAGGCCTGACGACGATGGCCCGCGAGCGCCAGCAGTGCACCAGAATCGGCAAGCGCACGCAGTGCGGTTGCGTCCAGCTGGGCGCATTGAGCGAGATCGTCAACGTCATCGAACGCGAAGCCCCCGCTGCGAGCGAGATCATTCAGCCGTTGCTCTCGCGCGGCCAGGATGCGCTCTGTGGCAACCGCCGAGAGGCTTCGCACTTGCGTAAGCCCCAGGCGCACAGCGGGCTGCGAATTGGGTTCGTCGAACTCTTCGAGCGTGCACTGTGTTTGGCTCACCAGCACATCAACCGGACGCACCTCGATGCCGTGCGCGCGCGCATCGCGCACCAGCTGTGCGGGCGCATAAAACCCCAGCGGCTGGCTGTTGAGCATGGCGGCGAGAAACGCTGCCGGTTCATGGCGTTTAATCCAGCAGCTGACGTAGACCAGCAGTGCAAAGCTGGCCGCATGGCTTTCGGGAAAGCCGTATTCGCCGAAGCCCTCGATCTGGCTGAAGATGCGCTGCGCGAATTCGGGCTCGTAGCCGCGTGCGAGCATGCCTTCGACCACGCGCTGCTGAAAGGCGTCCAGCCCGCCCTTGCGTCGCCAGGCGGCCATGGCGCGGCGCAGCTGGTCGGCTTCGCCTGCGCTGAAACCCGCGGCCAGCATGGCGATCTGCATCACCTGCTCCTGAAAAATGGGTACGCCCAGCGTGCGCTCGAGCGCCGGCCGGATTTCGTCACGGGGATAGTCGACCGGCTCCAGCCCCTGGCGACGACGCAGATAGGGGTGCACCATGCCGCCCTGAATGGGCCCGGGCCGTACGATGGCCACCTCGATCACCAGATCGTAGAAGCAGCGCGGCTGCAGCCGGGGCAGCATGCTCATTTGTGCGCGCGACTCGATCTGAAACACGCCCACCGTATCGGCGCGGCTGATCATTTCGTAGGTGGCGGGGTCTTCGGAGGGGAT
>CAIPNM010000426.1 GCA_903866395.1 uncultured bacterium | reverse complement strand
TCGACCGGTAGCTCAACCTGGAACATGTGCCAGTTGGTGAGCGCCCCAGCGGGGTCAGCGCGGGGCGGCAGACCCACGCCCAGCTCCGCGAGCCCCGCATCGGCAGCCGCATCGAAGTAGCGTTCCGCGAGCGCCGCCCGCCGGCGGGTGATCGACTCGAGCCGCGCGAGCTGCCCGATACCGACTGCCGCATGAACATCAGAGAGATTGAACTTGCCGCCCGGCTCCTCGACCTCCATGCCGTCGGGGCCGGTGCGAATCACACCCTGCAGCCTCAATCGCTCGGCGCGCAGCGCCTCGGCCTCCGAGTTCATCACCAGGCAGCCGCCTTCGACCGAGTTGATGTTCTTGTTCGCATGAAAGCTGAAACTCACGAGATCACCGATCGCGCCGATGCGCTCGCCCCGCCAGCGCGAGTCGATCGCCTGGGCCGCATCTTCGATCACGCGCAGGCCGTGTTTGCGTGCGATCAAATACAACCGATCCATGTCCACCGGCAGCCCGGCCAGATAGACCGGGATGATGGCGCGCGTGCGCGCAGTGATGGCGGCCTCGACCGCGTCCAGGCTGATGTTGCGCGTGACCGGATCGACATCGACAAACACCGGCCGCGCACCGACCGCAACAATCACGTTGGCGGTCGCCACCCAGGTGAGCGCGGTGGTGATCACTTCGTCGCCCGCACCCAGGTTGGCGACCCGCAGCGCCACCTCCATGGTGGAGGTGCCGTTTGCGAAGGCCCGTACCGGCCGGCCCGCAAACAGCGCCGACAGCTGCGCCTCGAAGGCCTGCATCTTGGGACCCGAGGTGATCCAGCCACTGGCCAGCACCTCGCCGACGGCGGCGATGGTGGCCGCATCGATGTCCGGGCGCGTAAACGGAAGAAAAGTGGAATCAGTCATGAGATCAGCTTCGGGAAATGAGCCAGACGCCCGCCAGGATCAGGACGATACCGCCCCAGCGCGTCGCGTTCAGCACCTCGCCAAACAGCCACCACGCGAGCACCGCGTTCACGACATAACCGAGCGACAGAAGAGGATAGGCTACCGACACATCCACCCGCGACAGGCCGATGATCCAAACCCCCACGCTCACCACATAGCAGGTGAGCCCGGCGAGGATGGGCCACTGCGAGATCACACGCCAGAACACGGCCGGCAGCTCGGCGAGGCCCGGGCTCAGCGCCCCGAGCGGCGCCACGCCCGCCTTAAGGAGCAGTTGCGCACCGGCGTTCAGCATGACGCCGGTCAGGATCAGCAAAAACGTGTTCAGGGTCATGGTGCGGTGCGCGCAGCAAAGTTGGCGACGACCACGCGTCGGGTGTCGCGCGCCACCTCGGTCATCGGCAGACCCTGCGCGCGCAGTTGATTGAAGGTGACAGGCGCCATGATGGCCAGCGCACGGGGCCCATGCTGCCAGCGATCGACAAACTGCGCCAGTGACGGCAGCCACCGCTCGGGTTCCTGCCGGACGCCAAAGGCGAGCTCATCCGCATATTCAACCATCGTGAGCCGATGCCCGAGGTAAAACGGCAGCGTGTGATCGAGCCGGCGCACGCCGTAGAGTGGCATGTCGGGCGCGAGCACCGCGCGCACCGCAGGCACCAGCGCCACCCCCGAGGCACTGCGCCCCACCGTGTCGTGACCCACGATGCCCATCGTCGTGGCAATGAGCCAGCCCATTGCGTACACGCCCACCGCGATCGGGCGCCGCCCGCGGCGCGCAAACCCTAGCGACACCGCCGTGGCGCCCAACACCGCCGCGGCCGCCACCGCGAGCCAGCCCGCATACTGGGCGAACAGCGGCTGTGGGGTGATGTCCGAGCCCAGGCGCCCGACCAGCGGCGTGGCCGCCGCGAGCGCCACCGCCACCGCCAGCATCCCCCACAGGTGACGCACCAGGCTGCGGTCGGTCAGTCGTTCGAGCGCGAGCGCCCCCAGCACGGCGAGTGCCGGCATCACCGGCAGGATGTAACCGGGAAGCTTGGAGCCCGAGGCGCTGAAGAAAACGAAGATTGCAACGACCCAGGCGGCAAGCAGCCGCTCGGGCTGAAAGACCGAGGTCGCGCGCGGCGCCTCGCGCACGCACGCGGTGAGCCCCCGCCAGAGGCCAGACCAAGGGAGAAATCCCGCCACCATGAGCGGAATGAAGAACCACCAGGGCTCGTGGCGCTGATGCACCGTTGAGGTATAGCGCTGAAAGTGTTCATGAATGAAAAAGAAATGCGCGAACTCCGGATTACGCGCGGTCACTAGCGCAAACCACGGCACCGTCACCCCTGCAAACACCACGAGCCCCAGACCGATATGCATGCGTGCCCAGAGCGCCCAGTCCCGGCTCCAGAGCGTGTAGACGACCAGCACCAGGCCAGGCAGCACCAGGCCCATCAAGCCCTTGGTGAGAACGGCAACGCCCATGGCCGCCCACACCGCAAGCATCCAGCGGCGGCGCGATATGGCGCCCGCCTGCGGGTGCTGAGCGATCAGAAAACAGCCAAGCGCCACGGTCAGCGCCGCCGATACGCCAATATCGAGCGAGTTGAAGTGCGAGCCAAGGTTCCAGAGCGGCATGGCAAGCAGCACCCAGCCGGCCGCCACACCCACCCCGCGCCCCCACCAGCGCGCAGCCGCCGCCATCATGATGGCGATGGCAAGCAGGCCGCTTACCGCCCCCCAGAGCCGCGCCTGCCAGGCGCCGACGCCGAAAACCTCAAAGGCAAGCGCACTCATCCAGAGATGGAAAGGCGGTTTCTCAAAGTACTTGAGGCCGTTATAGCGGATCGTGACCCAGTCGCCGGTCGCTGCCATCTCGCGAGCGATCTGCGCATAGCGGCCCTCATCAGAAGGCATGAGTTCGCGCATGTCCAGCGTTCCCAGCCAGAGCGCGAGCACGAGCAAGACCGCCACCGCCACGAACGGGCTGACACCCGGTTGGGGGCGCACGCCCTCGGCCGTCACATTGGGGCGAAGCGGGCTCACCGGCCGCCCGCCACGCAAAGTCCTTCGGACACTGCTTTCATCTCGATCAGACGCCACCCTGGTTGCTGCTCGTCACACGTCGGTCAACGCGCGAGCCGCGAGGATACCAATGCCGAACGCGCCCGCGGCCTCGCAATCCTCGCGGCTCGCGCCATAATGGCAGCATGGACACGCGCCTTGATCATCTGGTGGTGCTGGCGGCCTCGCTCGAAGACGGTGAGCGCTGGTGTGAGCGCGTGTTGGGACTTCGCCCCGGCACGGGCGGCCGCCATGCGCTCATGGGCACGCACAATCGGCTGCTGCGGATCGCCTCGCCCGCTTATCCCAATGCCTACCTGGAAATCATCGCGATCGAGCCCGGTGCAGTTCCTACACGGGCAGCCGGCAAGCGGCGCTGGTTCGACATGGACGATCCCCGCCTCGCGCAGCAGATCGCGGAGACGGGTCCCAGGCTGATTCACTGGGTGGCGCGCACCAACGACGTCGACGCAGCCTGCCAGAACTGGCTCGCGCTGGGCCTGGATCGAGGACCGCCCCTGGCCACCGAGCGGATGTCGCCCCACGGTCTCCTATCCTGGCGGATCACCGTTCGCGACGACGGCGCCCGGCTTCTTGATGGCTGCCTGCCCACACTGATCGAATGGGCCTCGCCCCATCCTGGCGCCACCCTGCCTGAGATGGGGATCGCTCTGGTCGGGCTTCGCATCCAGCACCCCGAGCCGCAGTTGCTGCACGCCGCATGGCTGGCGGCCGGCCTCACCGGTGCGCCGATTGAATCCGGCCGTGCGCAGATCGAAGCCACCATTCAGACGCCGAACGGACGGGTGGTGATCTCAAGCCTCGCGCCGGCCCCGCCCGCCGCTCACTAGGCGGCTCAATCCGCGCGCGGCACCGGCCCTCGGCACGCCACCCGCTTTCAAAAGCCCGCGACCGCACCGTCCGAGCGCGGATCGTAGCCCCCCTCGAGCACGCCGTTCGGATGCCGGATCAGCATGCCCGCATGACCTACCGCCTCATCCCAGGCACCTATCGTCTCCACCTCGTGGCCCCAGGCGCGGAGCTGCGCCACCACCGCAGGATCAAACCGCGACTCGAGCTTGAGCGAATCGCTCGCCTTGCCCCAGGTCCGCCCCAGCAGCCAGCGCGGCCGCGCAATCGCCTGCTGCGGTGTATCGCCAAAATGACGCATCCGGGAAAAGATCGTGGCCTGGGTCTGGGGCTGACCGTCACCCCCCATCGTGCCGTAGACCACGAGCCTCCCATCATCGAGCCGTGCAAGCGCCGGGTTAAGCGTGTGAAAGGGCTTCTTGCCCGGCTCGAGCGTGTTGATGTGGGTGGGGTCAAGCGAAAAACTTGCGCCGCGGTTCTGCCAGTTGACACCCGACTCGGGCAGCACCACGCCGCTTCCGAACTCGTGATAGATGCTCTGGATGAACGACACGGCAACCCCCTGCGAATCGATCACACCCATCCAGATGGTGTCGCCCGGGTCGGTTCGCCGACCCCAGGGTGCCGCGCGCGCCGGATCAAACTGATCGGCCAGGGCATCGAGCCGCTCCGGGCTCAGCAGCTCGCGGGCATCGAGCTTCATGAAGGCGGGGTCGGTCACATGCGCGTCACGGACCCGGAAGGCAAGCTTGGTGGCCTCGACCTGCGCGTGGATGAAGGCCGCACCCTCCGGACCGGCAAGCGCATCGGCCCCGGGCGTCATCCAGGCGCTGCGCGCGCCCATCCGCGCCATGAGGCCCAGGATCATGAGCGAGACCACGCCTTGCGAGGGCGGCACCATGTTAAAGAGCGCCGACTGGTGCGCCGAAAGCGCCAACGGATCGACCAGCCGGGCGTGATGCGCCTTCAGGTCGGCGAGCGCGAGGGGGCTCCCTACCGCGGCAAGTTCGGCCGCCAGCTGTCGGGCGAGCGCCCCCCGATAAAACGTCTCGGTGCCCTCGCGCGCGATCCGGGAAAGCGTGTGAGCGAGCCGGGGCTGACGAAAGAGCGCGCCGCGCACAGGCGCCGCACCATTCACCAGAAACGTCTCGGCAAAACCAGGGGCGCCAGCTATTTCGGCCTTTTTCGCGTCAGTGAGCGCCTGCTGACTCAAAGTAACCGGGGCACCCTCCCCGGCTAGAAACACAGCATCTTCCAGCAATCGGGAAAGCGGCAACCGGCCGCCCAGCGCCTGTTGGGAGAGTGTCTGGGCAGCGCCCCAACCCGACACGGTACCGGCCACCGTGAGTGCGGCGAGGCCGCCCCGAAACGGGATGGTGGCACTGCGCCCGGCCTCGGAGCCCTTCACCGAACCCGCCGGAATCTGCGGCCCGATGCCCTGCCGGGCATACCAATCGCGGGTCGCCGCGCGGGCGCTCGCGCCGCTCGCATCGATGCCGCCCGGCACGCCTCCCGGCCCACTGATCACCCAAAAACCATCGCCCCCGATGGCATTCATGTGCGGATAGACCACCGCGATGGTGGCCGCAGCGGCAATCATCGCCTCGAGCGCATTGCCGCCTTCTCGCAGAACCGCCAGCGCCGACTGCGCGGCAAGGCTATGGGGGGCGACCGCGATTCCGCGGCGGGCAAAGGTCGATTGCATACGTGCATCCTGGTGACGGGTCGAAACCATGCGACGCAGGCAGGGCAAGCGCCCAACCCGCCATCGCTCAAGAAGCCGCGATGATAAGTTCTAGGCCGTCCCCGGCCTGCGGTTTACCGCCACCGGCTGCGGGCTTCCCAGCCCACACGCAGTTTCTCCACCGCGGTGCCCGGGGTGTCCCACACCGGAATCGGGCAGACGGCGCGCGCCGCCTCAAGCGCACGCGCCATGGAAAACTGGCCGAGCGCAAGCGCCTGATAGCGACCCGCGAGCTTCACGCACTGGTCGACCACCTTCTGATCATGATCGGGTGCACCAAACGCGTCCGGCACCCAGACAAAGTCGACTTGCGGCACGACCCCTGCCCGCGTCGCCTGCGCCTGAAGTTCCGTGCGCAAGGCCTCGAGCGAGGCGGGAAACGTGACCAGGACTGCGGTTCGCCCGCGGGTTGCGAGCAGGCGGTCAAACAGCGCTTCGTTGGGGGTCAGCACCGGAAAACGCTGTTCGCGCTGAACCCGTCCGATCGCCTGGGCAAACGCCGAGCAGGTAAAGAGGAGCGCCTCGGCACCCATGAGCGCCGCATACCGGCCCAGGTGCTCAAACCGCGCAACGATCTCGGGATGGGCGGGCCCCAGGCGCGCCCCGTCCGTGGAGAGCGATTCATCGAGCACATGAATGGGTTCCACCTGCGGCCACCCCGCCCTGAAGGCGCGATCGGCCGGTGGCATCGATACCTGTCCTGCGCTCACCAGCACGATGCGGGGCTGAGCGCCCGCCGCAAGCGGTCCGCTCATTCGGGCCGAATACCGGCGTCTTTCACCACCTTCACCGCGCGCGTCATCTCGGCTCGCAACAGCGCAGCCAGCGCATCAGGGCCGCCAACCATCGGATCAAAGCCGTTGGCCTGTATCCGCCTTGCCGCTTGGGGCTCCGCGAGCACCGCCTGAATCTCGCGATCAAGGCGAGCAATGATCTCGCGCGGAACGCCCGCCGGCGCAAACACCGCCACCCAGGCGGAGTATTCAAAGCCAGCGAGCCCGGACTCGGCCACGGTCGCGAGCTCGGGCGCATCCGCAAGCCGCGCGGGGCTCGTCACGCCGAGCGAGCGCAGCCGCCCGCTCCGAATATGGGCGAGCGCGGTTCCCACGGGCTCGCACACAAACTGGATCTGCCCGGCAATCAGATCAGCCAGTGCCTGGGGCGAACTTTTGTAATTGACCATGGCCAGGTTCACACCTGCCTGGCTCTTGAACATTTCGGCACAGATCTTGGAGCCGCTCGTCGCCGTGCCGTAGAACAACTGCCCGGGGCGCGCGCGCGCATGGGCGATGAACTCGGTGAGCGTCTGCGCAGGCACCGAAGGATGGATCACCAGGATGTTGAAAGCGTTCTTGAAGGCCATGGACACCGGCGAAAAGTCGGCCACCGGGTCAAAAGGCAGTTTGGCGCGCAGGCTGTAGTTGGCCGCCAGCGTGGTGCTCGAACCCAGCACCAGCGTATAGCCATCGGGCGCCGATTTCGCCGCTGCATCCACACCAATGATGCCTTCGGCGCCGGGACGGTTCTCCACCACCACGGGCTGCCCAAGGCGCTCCGAGAGCTTCTCAGCCAGCACCCGCGCATTAAGGTCAGAGGCGCCGCCCGCACCCAGCGGGACAATCAGCTTCAAGGGGCGTGACGGATAGCCCTGGGCATTCGCCGGTGCAGCCACCATCGCGGCGAGCACCAGTATCGACCCTCCGATCAGTCGCTTCAGTCTCGAAGTCCTTGGTCGCATCAGACCCTCCCGTGGTGTGCGCCAACCGCACGATGATGTGTCTGTCACGCTACGCCGTGTTGCGTCGAATCGCTTTGGTTCGATGTCGATGGTGGAACGCAGGCTTCGATCTTTCGAGTCATCAAACCCCGGGCAGCGAACCGGCCGCGAACAAAGACGCACCTGCCCGGCCCCTACTTCCCGATACAGAACCGCGAGAAGATCTCACCCAAGAGCGCATCGGCCGTTAGTTCGCCGGTGATCTCACCAAGCGCCTGCTGCGCGAGCCGCAACTCTTCCGCCAGCAACTCGAGCGTGGCGTTACCTTGCGCGAGGCAGGCCTGCGCGGCCGCCAGCGCCGAATCGCCCCGGCCTAACGCCTGCAGGTGCCGCTCACGGGCGATGAAGGTGGATTCAGCGCCTGGCTCACCCCCGGCAAGTACAAGAAGCCGCGCGCGCAACCGGTCAACCCCCTCGCCGGTGGTGGCCGATAGCCATAGCGTATTGGGGGTGTCGTCGGGTAGGCCTGCGGTAAGCAGATCGCTTTTGTTGCAGACGACGAGCCGTGGCACGCCTGGGCCAAGCTTCGCCGCAAGCGCACTTGAGACGCTCGACTGGGCCAAGCCCCCTCGGTCCGGCTCCTCGACCTGGTTGAACGCCTCCCGAGCATCGACCAGATGGAGCACACAGTCAGCCTCTCTCACCGCTTCCCAGGTCCGCGCGATTCCCAGCCGCTCCACCGGATCCTCGGTCTCACGAAGCCCCGCAGTATCGACCACCCGGACCGCCACGCCCTCGATCTGAATCGCCTGCGCGATCCGGTCTCGCGTAGTGCCTGCAATCGGCGTCACGATGGCAAGCTCTGCCCCCGCTAGCGCGTTGAGCAGCGAACTCTTTCCAACATTGGGCTCGCCCACGAGCACCACGGTGAGCCCGTCCCGAAGAAGCGCTCCCTGCCGCGCCGACGCGAGTACGCCGGCAAGGGTTAAACGGCACCGATCCAATCGCCCCGCCGCATCGGCGGACTCGAGAAAATCAAGCTCCTCTTCAGGAAAGTCGAGCGTCGCCTCAACGAGCATGCGCAGTTCGGTGAGTTCTGCCAACAATGTTTCGATTCGCCGCGAGAACTCACCCGACAGCGAGCGCGCAGCCGATCTCGCTGCCCGTTCGGTGCTCGCATCGATCAAGTCGGCAACCGCCTCGGCCTGCGCGAGATCGAGCTTGTCGTTTTCAAAGGCACGTTCGGTGAATTCGCCTGGCGCAGCCAGTCGAACCCCCCACTGCGCGCCCGCTTCGAGAACACGTCTAAGGAGTAGCTGCATCACCACCGGCCCGCCGTGGCCCTGCAGTTCAAGCACATCTTCCCCGGTATAGGAATGAGGCGCCGGAAAATAGATGGCAAGACCGTGGTCGATCGGCTCGCCCGCTTGATCCCTGAACGGCGTGTAAGTGGCCACGCGCGGGAGGAGTTCACGCCCGGTGAGCGCATGGGCGAGCGCGGCAATGCCTGCGCCGGACACCCTCACTACGCCGATCGCCCCGCGCCCGCTCGCGGTGGCCATGGCAGCGATCGGGCGCGCGTCCATCATTTGCGCCCCCGGTCGGTGCGCCCCGGTGGCCTCAGCCAGCCTTCTTCGCGCCTTCGATGCT
>CAIPNM010000425.1 GCA_903866395.1 uncultured bacterium | reverse complement strand
GAAGCGCCTGGCCCAGCATCACGGTGGAGGCACTGCCCGCCAAGCGCACTGCAGCACCGGGTGCGACGCCTGCTGCATCATGAAACGGCATGAGATAGAGCGTGTCGTTGTGAAACCCGACCACCTCCGCCTCGATCTGCCGGCCATGGGCGGCATCGACCACACACTGCGAACCCACCGGCGCCATGATGCCTCGCGCCTCGAGTGTCAGACCCACCACACGTGCCAACGTGCCGCGCCGCTGGATGCCCGGCGCATGTACGCGATCGATCGCGAGATCGACTTCGCCCTCGAACTCAGCCGACATCGGAAATATCCTCCGGCGCGCCAGTGTGCATCCTAAGCGACGTCATCCGAGAAAAGCCGCGCGAGGGCGCCTCTCCCAGAAGCCTGGCCGCCATCTGATGCAACCGATGCTCCACCAGATCCTCGATGATGCTATCGCCTGCACTCACCCGCACACTGCCAATTGAGAGTGAGGGATCGGCGCGTACTTCGAGCGAATCAAGCGAGGCTGGCGCCACCCGCTTCCACCGTTCGAGATCTTCCGGGTTCAGCATCAGTACCAGGTCATTGCCCGGCGCGCGCTCGACTTCAATCAGCGCATGCTCAACCAGGCGATTGATGGCCTCGCCCGAGAGACTCAACTCGCCACGCACAAGCTGTTCGGCCAGATGAAGCGCAAGACGTTTCAGCGGAGCAAACAGTCGGTGTGAATCCGAGGTTGCCGCGGCCACTGCTTTGAACAGGTCTTCGAGCGCCTGCTGTCGCTCGGAATATTCGGCCTCCAGCCTTTGCCGCGCCTCTTCCTGGCCACGCATGAGACCCTCTGCGAGCCCCTGCTCCCGGCCCTGCTCGAGGCCTTGAGCAAGCCCCTGCGCTCTGCCCTGCTCAAGCGCCTCCGCGCGCGCCGCCTCCAGCGCTGCCAGGTGTTCGGCCTCACCGATCGCTCCCTCTGGAATGATTTCCTCGGGCTCAGTCAGGTCGGAATCAGCCTGATCGACAGCGTCGTCCGCTTCAGATTCAGGCGCATCTGAAAACTCGGAATCCAGGTCCTCGGAATCGCCAACCTTGTTGCCATCGGGTTCGGTATCGGGGGGGGCGTCAGCATCCAGCAGCGCTTCCCCATCACCATCGCCCATCAAATCATCCGATAGCAACGAGTCTTCTTCGAAAGCTTCGGTTTCATCGTCGGTCAGATCGCCCACGTAACGCAGGCCGTCGGTGAGCTCAAATCGCAGCGTTTCCACTGCTGGCTCACCCGTCACCCACTCAATTGGGAGCGCCTCAAACTTCGACGCCAACGCGGCTGATCCCGGGCCAGTATCTTCCCTTGGGTCATCGGAAGGCGGCTCCGCGTCGGCAGGTAATTCATCCCGCGTCAGGCTGAGAACCGGAGCCCGCTCGCCAAAGAGCAGATTGGGTTCCCATTGGTCCTCCGGCAATACCTTAGGCTCAATGGCTGCCGGCCGGAACTCGAACTGATCAGTTTTACGTTTAGAGCGCGTCATCAGACGAAGTCATCCCCGCGACCCGCAAGCACCAGCTCGCCCGCATCCGCCAGTTTGCGGGCAATACGCATGGCCGACTTCTGTGCGTCTTCCACGTCGGAAATTCTCAGCGGTCCTTTTGCTTCCATGTCATCGATGAACATGACCCGCGCCCGCGCCGACATATTGTCGAAGAACTTCTGCTTGACCGCCTCGTCCGCCCCTTTCAGCGCGGTCATCAGCAGATCAGGCTCGATGTTACGCATGAGGGTCTGAATGCTGCGGTTATCGACATTGATCAGGTTGTCGAAGGTGAACATGTTGTCCTGGATGCGCTGCGCGATATCCGGATCCATCTCGACCAGCCCGCCCATCAGCTTCGATTCGATGTCCACTTTCACGAAGTTCATGATCTTGGCGGCCGTCTTGACGCCACCGAAGCTCGAACTCTTGGCTGACGAATTATTCGAAAACTGCGTCTTCATGATCTGCTCGAGCTCGCGCATAGCGGCTGGCTGCACCGTTTCCAGCGCGCCCACACGCTGCATGATCTCGGGACGCGATTCGCCAGGCAGGAAATTCAAAACGTCGGCCGCTACCTCGTATTCGAGCACCGAAAGAATGATGGCAATGACCTGCGGATGTTCGAGCCGGATCATATCGGCGATTGATCGCGCATCCATCCAGCGAAGAATATCGAGCCCACGGCTGGCCGATCCGGGCATGATGCGCCCGAGCACCGAAGCGGCCTTATCCTCGCCAAGCGCCTTCTTCAGAACATTCTCGACGTAATCGATCGACCCCAACCCGAGGGTGGTCTGCTTGCGGATCGTGGCGATGAAGTCATCAAGAACGATGTTGACGGCATCCTGCGACAAGTCGACCACGGCCACCATCGCAGCGCCTAGCCCTTGTACCTCCTTGGGGTCCAGATACTGAATGATGTCAGCGGCCTGCTGTTCGCCGAGCAGCAGCAACAGGACCGCCGCCCGCTCGGTGTTCGACAGATTGTCAACCTCTTCACGCGCCCTGGCGGCGGTTCCTTCGTCAATCGCTGGAACCGCTGGTGCCGCCTTCTCGGCGTCCTTCGAACCAGCCCCCGCCTTTGGATCCTTTGCGTCCTTGCCACCTTTGGCGTCTTTCCCGCCCTTGGCGTCTTTGGCCTTCGGATCCTTCTCCGCAGCCTTGTCGTCTTTGCCACCCTTGCCGGCAGCTTTTGCTTTGTCCTCAGCCATCTTGCATCACCCCGCAGTTCGCAGCAGTCAGTTTGCTTACTGCTTGATCATGTTCTTCAGCACGCTCGCCACCCGCTTGGAATCTTCGGAGACGAGCATCCGGATAACGGCCACCTTGTCATCGTAGGTGTTCGCAGTATCAAGCATATCAATCGAGATCGCCGATCTCTTGGGCTTGAGCCGGGCCTTGATGTCTTCCAGCGTTTCACCCTCAGCGATCTCGATCATGCCCTCTTCGAGCTCATCCTTATCGTCGTCCTTCTCGCCATCTTTGGAGTCATCTTTCTTGTCACCCTTCTCGCCATCGGCGCCCGCCGCACTGGCCGCTGCAGCCGCTGCCGCGATCGCCGCCGCATCGAGCGGTTTGCCGTCGGGCCCGAGAATCGGCTTACCATCCGGCCCCAGCAGCAACCCAGCCAGCTTGGGATCAGGCACAGCCACCGGCGCCGGCAGGAAGGCCCGCATCACTGGACGCACGATAAAGAGCAGAATCATCACAAACACCAGCGCCGCCACGCTACTCTTGATCGCGCCAATCAGCGTTTCACTTTCGTACCAGGCCACCGGCGGACCCGCCGCGGCAACCGGCTCGAACTTGGCGGTCACGAGTGTGACGACATCACCACGCTTGTCGTCAAACCCGATCGTCCCACGCACGAGGTCAGTCAGCCGCTCAATTTCGCCCGCGGTGAACCGCGCCTGCTTATCGGGTTGGGCGTTTTCCTGGCCCACTGGGTCGTGAATCACCACCGCAACCGACATCCGCTCGATCGTGCCCGTCGGGTTCTTGATGTGACGAACAGTCCGGTCAAGCTCGAAATTGCGCGTACTGCGTTTACTGAGCGAACCGGCGGTTGCCACTGGTTCCGGCGTGGCTGATGCATTCGGGCTGAACCGCGCATCAGGCGGCGGCTGATTGGAGAGCGACCCGGGGATGCCCTGCGCATCAGGACGCGCGGTGCGATCTTCAGCGAGCACCTCCGAACGAGTCTTCGGCCCCTCACGGCGCGAATCGAAGTCTTCGAAGGTCACTTCCTGCTGGGTGAAGTCAAGCCGGATATCTACCTGTGCCTTGACGTTGTGCTCGCCCACAACCGGCGACAGAATCTGCATGACACGCGTGCGGTACTCGCGCTCGACCTGGCGCTTGTGCTGCAGTTGCGCATTCGTGAGCCCCATTGCCGCTTCGCTCGGGGCGTCGCTCAGCAGATTGCCCTCGTCATCCACCACCGACACGTTCTCGGCGGGCAGATACGGCACGCTCGAAGAAATCAATTGAACGATGGCTCTCACCTGCGCGGGTGACACCATCCGCCCCTGATGCGGCGTCACCACCACGGAAGCCTTCGGCGCAATCCGCTCGCGAATGAACGGGCTCTGACGCGGCATCGCGAGATGAACCCGCGCCGCGCGAATGGAGCCAATTGTCATGACGCTTCTTGCAAGCTCCTGCTCGATTGCAGCGTTGAACCGAACCTGTTCCATGAACTGGCTGGTGGTCATGGCCGATTGGCCCTTCAGCGAATCCAGTCCACCCGATACCGCGCCCTTCGGCAGGCCCTGCGAAGCAAGCAGCATCCTCGCTTCGTGATAGCGAGCGGGGGGGACGATCAGGTTGCCGTTCTCGGGATCGACCTTGGCATCGAAACGACCCGCCTTGAGCGCTTCCAGGGCCGCCTGACGGTCGGTCTCGCTGATTCCCGGCATGAGCACACGCCATTGGGGCGACGGCGTCTGAATCCAGAGAAACATTGCACCAAACAGCATCAGTACGAGGACCGACAGAATGACCGGCATCGACTTCTTGACCGCCGGCTGCTTGAACAGATCGCCCATGCCAGCAAAGGCACCTGCAGGGAAAAACGCCGGCAGGCGAGAAAGTGCTGAGGCGACGCCACCGGCAGGCGGGTTGCCCGCATTGGCGGCGACAGGCGCGGTGGCACCCGGCCGGGGAACCGGCAGTGAATTTTCCGTCGGCGCGGGCGTCTGGGGGTCATTAGGACGGGCGGGTGCCTGTCCGGGAGCAGTCGTTGTAGCCATGATTCAACTCGGATAATTGTCGCGCGTCAGACTGGCATGTTGAGGATGTCCTCATACGCCTTGAGGACCTTGTTGCGAACCTGCAGCGTGGCTTCAAATGCGAGCGATGCTTTCTGCATTCCCAGAACCACTTCGGCGAGCGGAATCTCTGCACCACGCTCGTAGGCTTCGGCTGAGGCTCGCGCATTCGCCTGCGATTCATTCACCGCGGAAATCGCATTCTTGACCGCATCGCTGAATCCGGCCTTTTCAACCGGCCGCGTCTGCGGGCCCGAAGCAATCGCAGAGGCCGTGTCAGCCTGCGTGCTGATCTGCGACTGAAACTTTCGAATCTGGCTCAGCATCGATTCGACGTTGGCCGCATGAGTACGTTCAATCATCATGCAACCCCTTCGCCGAGCGCCACCATGCCGCTACCCATCGGGTCGCGAAGTCGGGCGAGCTTGTAGCGCAAGGTCCGGGGGCTGATCCCGAGCCGGGCGGCCGCTTCATTACGGCTGGTGCTGCCACGGATGGCATTCATGATGGCCTGGTACTCGGTGGCGCGCACGCTGGAGTGAAGGCCCTCGTCCGTGGCGGGCACCGATACGGGATGCGCATGCGCATCGCCACCCATCATCGGATGACCGCGCATCGGAGCGGCTGCTGTGCTCCCAATGGGCGCATAAGCCGACACCGGCTGCACCATCGCGGGCGCTTCCGCGCCGTACAGGCCACCCGCGAACCCGTCGGTCGCGAGGTCATCAAACACCAGATGCTCGATCTCAACGATTCCACCCGTGCAGAGCACGAGCGCTCGCTGCATGACGTTTTCGAGTTCGCGAACATTGCCCGGCCAGCGGTAGGCGAGCAGCGCCTCACCAGCGGGCCTGGACAGCAGCGGTGGCTGCGCGCCATGCGAATGCTTCACCAGAAACAGCGCTGCGAGCGGAAGGATGTCGCCCGGCCGATCGGCCAACGCAGGAATCGCCAGGCGAAACGCGCTCACCCGGAAATAGAGATCCTCACGGAACTCGCGTGCGGCAATACCGGCGCGCAGATCGCGGTTAGTCGCTGCCACCAGGCGGAAGTCAAGCTTCACCGTATGGTGGCTGCCCAGACGGGTCAGTTCACGCTCCTGAAGCACGCGCAGCAGTTTCGACTGAAGGGGGTACGGCATTTCGCCAATCTCGTCGAGAAAGAGCGTGCCGCCGTTCGCTTGCTCAAACAAACCGGTGCGGCTCTGCGCGGCACCGGTAAACGAGCCCTTCTCATGGCCGAACAGGATGCTTTCAATCAGCGACTCGGGCAACGTCGCGCAGTTGAGCGCCACAAACGGCGCTTTGCTCCGCGGCGACGACTCGTGCAGCACGCGCGCCATCACCTCTTTACCCACCCCGGTGGGCCCTGAGATCAGCACCGAGATATCCGAACGCGCGACACGCTGCGCGAGCGCAAGCAGCGTCTGACTGTTCGGGTCGGTGAAGACATAGGTCTTTTCGCGACTGTCGCTGCTGGGCGTGGCCACAGCGCGAGGCCGTTGCTTCCAGGTGGCGATCGAAAAATCATCGGAAGGGATGACATTGTCCGCACCGTCGCGCATCGCCTGCACAGCGAGCTCGAAGCGATCGCGGTCGATGCGCGCGATCAGCGCAGGCCGCTTGCCGAGTTGGGCGAAGCGCTTGCGCAGCTCTGCGATCACTGCGGTGTCGTCAACCGGACGAACCACCACCCGGTCAACCGACGGCGCGAGCGTCACGGCCTCGGTGATGTTACGCACTGGAAGCGGCCGCAGACCGGCCTCGATCAGGCGTTCCCTTTCGATTTCGCCCAGTCTTTCAACCAGGTCGAACCAGACAATGCTTGCAGACTGTTCAGACATCGATACCACCCGCGTCCTGAATTGGTTTTCCCGAGGACGGAATAGCAATCGACGTGCCAGTCTATAAATTCCAATATAAACAGATAGTTAGAGTAGTACAAAGGGTGGAGCCGGGAAACCGACAACCCTCTAAGCGCGGGCGGCGAAAAGACGACAGGGATGCCCGTCGGCCTGCATCACCTCACGCGAAGGCAGCACCCGGCTCTTGAACCCGAATCCGCGGCATAGGTAAGGAACGG
>CAIPNM010000424.1 GCA_903866395.1 uncultured bacterium | reverse complement strand
GACGCCTGAGTGAGGTTTCAATCGGCTGCACCGTCCCTACAACAGGGTCTGCAGCTGAGGCCAGATGTTGTCCAGCATTTTTGACTGGGCGCTTTCGTTGGGGTGAATCCGATCGGTCTGGAAATATTCCAGGCGATCGGCCATCCCTTCGAGAAAGAACGGTACGAGCGTCGTGCCTGTTTCGCGCGCCACCGATACGAATAGGCGTTCAAAGGCCTCGGCATAGCTCTTCCCATAATTGGGCGGAACCTTCATTCCCAGGAGCAACACTCGGGCGCCTGCGTCGCGCGATCGCGCGATCATCTCGGTGAGATTAGCGCGCGTGGCATTGAGATCGAGCCCGCGGAGCGCGTCATTGCCGCCCAGTTCGATGATGACAATCGACGGTCGTTGTCGTTTAAGTAAGCCTTCAATTCGCGTCCGCCCGCCCGCAGTGGTTTCGCCGCTCACGCTGGCGTTGATGACCGTGGGGCTCTTTCCCTGGTCGCGCAGGCGCCCGCGCAGCAGCTCCACCCAGCCGGTGCCCCGCGCGATGCCGTATTCGGCGGACAGGCTGTCGCCCACGATCAAAATTGGGCCAGACCCTGCCGCCGAGCGGGAAGGGGCTCCATCCCGGCTTGAATCAGGGGTTTGGGCATATAAGGGCAGTACACTGCCAGCCGCGCCCGCTGACAGCCCTGCAAGCACCAGGCGCCTGGAACGATTCAAACAGGTGGATGTTTTCATGAGTGCAATTATCGTTGACGGCCTTACCCAACGGGTGCGTGATGCGGATGGCTGGCTGACGATTCTCGATCATGTCACCTTCCGAATCGAGGCGGGTCAATCGGCAGCGATTGTGGGGGCCTCGGGGTCGGGAAAGTCCACGCTGTTGGGCTTAATGGGCGGGCTGGATCGTCCGAGCGAAGGAAGTGTCAGCATTTTCGGTGAGCAACTGACCCAACTGGACGAAGAACAGCGCGCAGCCTGGCGGGCGCGAAGCCTGGGCTTTGTGTTTCAGTCGTTCCAGCTCCTGCCGCAAATGAATGCCCTGGAAAATGTGATGCTCCCGCTCGAACTCGCCGGACGTCGCGATGCAGAGCCGCTTGCCCGTCTGCTGCTCGAGCGCGTGGGGCTTGGTCATCGCACCGGTCACTATCCACGCACGCTCTCGGGCGGTGAGCAGCAGCGCGTGGCACTTGCACGGGCATTTGCTCCCCGACCGGCGCTGCTCCTTGCCGATGAGCCCACCGGCAGCCTGGACGCAGTCACAGGTGAGCGGATCATCGATCTGATGTTTGAGCTTAACCGCGAGGCGGGATCAACGCTGATCCTGGTCACGCATGATGAAGTGCTGGCGGGCCGCTGCGCGCTACGACTGAGGCTGCACGCGGGCAAACTCGATTCGATCGAGGAAGGCGCGCGCGTCTAGCAGCTTCGAAGGTAACTCAGCGTTTCACGCGTGGCGGCGTCGGTCTCGGGTACACCGACCGCACGGGCTGCCTCCGCTGGCGGCGCTCCCAGGCTCGACTCCATACCGACCGCCAGCCGCTTGCCAAGCTCCACCCCCCATTGGTCGAACGGGTTCAGCCCCCATAGCCATCCCAGACACACGGTCTTGTGCTCGTAAAGCGCAATGAGTGCGCCCAGGCCCGCCGGGTCGAGACGGGGGAGGTGGATTAAGGTCACGGGGCGACCGCCCGGATGAACGCGCTGCGGGTCGCTATCGTCATGGCCCAGCGACAGTGCCTGAGCCTGAGCTACGGCATTGGCATGTAGGGCGCGCGCGCGCAGCCAAGGGTCAGTGTCAGTCGCGCCGCCGACGATCACTATGTCGATTGGATGAACCGCCACCCCCTGATGCAGCGCCTGGAAGAACGAATGCTGACTATCCGTGCCGGGCTCGCCCCACACCACCGGCATGGTCGGCCGCCCGACGGGCTGTCCCTGAGCCGTCACCGACTTGCCGTTGCTCTCCATCTGCAGCTGCTGCAGGTACGCGGCAAAGCGGCGAAGCGCATCCGAGTAGGGGATCACCGCCTCGGTACCGGATTGAAACAGGTTCGCATTCCAGGCGCTGATCAGCGCCAGCATCATCGGCGCGTTCTCAAGGCAGGGGGCCGTCGTGAAATGTCGATCCATTGCGCGCGCGCCGGCAAGCATCGCCTCGAACGCGTCCGCGCCGATCTGCAACATGATGGGCAGGCCCACGGCCCCCCAAAGGGAATATCGTCCACCTACCCAATCGGGGCAGGGAAAGATGTTGTGACCATCAACGCCTAGCGACCGGGCGGCGTCGAGGTTGGAACTGACCGCGATGAGGTGACGGCCGAGCGCATTGCTCGCCACGCCGCCTTTCAGTAGCCACTGCTGTACCGCTTGCGCATTGCGTGCGGTTTCTGGAGTACGCCATGATTTTGACGCCACGATGACCAGCGTGGTGAGCGGGTTCAGGTCGCGGGAAAGTCGCGCCCACCGGTCGGGATCGATGTTGCCCAAAAAATGAATACGCAGCCTTGGATGGGCGAACTGGTGCAGCGCCTCACACGCGAGTTCGGGGCCCAGCTGCGATCCGCCAATGCCCACATGAAGGATGTCGCTGATCGGGCGGCCGGTGGCACCCCGCCACTGTCCGGAGCGTACCTGTTCGGACACCGCGCGCATGCGGGCAAGCGTTTCACGGACCGTGGCGCTGACCTCAGAATCGAGTGACGGGGTCAGTCGGGCGTCCGGATCGCGAAGGGCGGTGTGCAGGGCCGGGCGGCGCTCGCTCGAATTGACCATATCGCCCCGGAACATCGCATCGCGCCAGGCAGTGATCCCGGCCTGGCTCGCGAGCGACGCGAGGGTTGGCAAGGCCGTCGCAGGCAATCGTTGACGGCTACAGTCGATTCGAAGCTCGGCCGCGTTGATCACGAGGCGCCGGCTCCGCTCGGGCTCGCTCGCCAGGATGGTTGTCAACGGTAGTGCGCGGCTCTTAGCGGTTTGGTCAGAGAGCGACGCCCATGCGTTTGCGAGTGCAGCGGAATCGATGCGTGGGAAATACGGAGTCATGTCTTTCGCCCGGATATGGGGGAGATCAATAAATTGAGTGCCTTCGCCACCCAGGATGGTAGATCGCCTGCGGCGAGGCCGATCGTTCCAGACCCCTCCACCTCGAAAAGTTCCCCGGCACGGGCATGAACATATGCGCCCAGGCAGGCAGACTGCGCGGGTGGGAGACCTTGGGCGAGCAGCCCCGCGATAACGCCCGCGAGCACATCACCCGTGCCTGCGGTGGCAAGCGACGGGCTGCCTGCATTGATGATCGCCCATTCACCCTCGGGATGCGCGCAGACGCTTCCCGCGCCTTTCAAAACCACGATGGAGCGATACCGGTTTGCTAGACGCCGTGCGGTCCCGACCCGATCTGCTTGAACGCGCTGCGTCGTGGTGCCAAGCAATCGCGCTGCCTCCAGCGGATGCGGCGTAAGCACCGCGGGGATGATGTCGGCACGGAGCGCGGCGGCAAGCGTGGCGTCGGTCGCGAGCAGGTTGAGGGCATCGGCGTCAAGGACACGCGGGGGCCCTTGTGTGCGCATCAGCCTGCGTAGGACTGATCGGGATCGAAGGCTTTGGCCGATTCCACAGCCGATGACCCAGGCGTCATACGCCCCAGCATTGATTGCCTCGGAGGGTAGCGCCATGAGTTGAGGATGATGCGTGGCGTCCGGGCGCCAGCCGTCGGGCGATCCGATCGATACCTTACCGGCGCCGCACCGCTGGGCTCCCAACGCGGCGAGCAGCGCTGCACCCCGCATCCCCGCCGAACCACCCAGAACAGCCACGTGGCCGAAGCGCCCCTTGTGGCTGTCTGGCGAGCGGGCGAGTGGTGCCGCGAGCATTCTGGCTTCGGGCTCCGACACAAGTGTTCCTCCAGAGGAGTCGACCGCAACCCCTAACGATTCGACCTGCACGTCGCCGGCATGGGCACGACCTTGTCCGGTTCTGAGCCCAGGTTTGTCGCCAAGAAAGGTAAGGGTTCGGCAAGCGCGTACGGCTACGCCTCGTGCATCGCCCACGACCGCGCCGGTATCGGCGTTGATGCCACTGGGCACGTCGACCGCGATGACGGGCGAGGGTAGCGAGTTGAGCGTATGCACCCATTGGGCGGCAAGCCCCTCGATCGGCCGCGACAGGCCAATGCCAAATAGCCCGTCGATGAACAGAGCCTGGCTTGTCGTGGGAACCGGGAACGAGGAAAGAAATGGGAGATTGGCCGCGCGCGCTGCCGCGAGCGCGGCTGTTGCATCGGGTGCGCTTACTTCGGCATGCAACACGAGTGCCTGTGCGTTGAAGCCGCGCCTACGCAGATGGATGGCAGCGAGGAGCGCGTCACCGCCGTTGTTGCCAGGTCCAACCAGGGCTACGATCGGCGAGTTTGGAGGCAGCTTGCGAGCTGCGGATGCGCAGGCATCGGAAATCGTATGCGCAGCGCGGTACATGAGTGCGAGCGGCTCTAACCTGGCCTGCGCCTGCCGTTCAGCAAGGCGAATCTGATCGGTTGAGTAAAGCAACGGCATGAGTGATCCAGACTGCCGTCAAGGGCGGTTAATGATGTCCTGATCCAGCCGATGCGCCGACCGCGGAACACCCTTATTGGCACCGCGCAGCCTGACAAACATCAACGCCGCCAGCGCGAAGGAAATCAGCAAGGAAACTGAGAAGGTATCCATTCTGCCAACGATACCCCAGGCGGGCGGTGAGTCAAGCCGGGCCGGTAGACGCGTTCGGTAGCCAGGCTGACGCGCGCGAAATCGGGCAGACTTCAGGTCTGAAACGAACGAATCGCGAGGGGTGCGTAGTGGTCAGGGTTGAAGACGGAAAGTGGCAATTTTGGGTCGATCGCGGTGGCACGTTCACCGATATCGTCGGCAAGCGCCCCGACGGCCACCTGGTCACGGCAAAGCTTCTGTCGGAAAACCCGGAGCAGTACGCTGACGCTGCCGTTGAAGGCATTCGGCGGCTCCTCGGGCTCTCCCCAGGCGAGCCCATTTCTGCCGCCCGAGTCGAGGCGGTCAAAATGGGCACCACGGTGGCCACCAACGCGCTTCTCGAGCGTAAAGGCGAGCCGCTGCTGCTGGCCACCACCTGCGGATTTCGCGATGCGCTGCGAATCGCGTATCAGAATCGTCCGCGCCTTTTCGACCGCAAAATCGTATTGCCCGAGCTTCTGTATCGCGAGGTTCTTGAGTTAAACGAGAGGGTGGCGGCGGATGGCGCGCTCCTTAAGGCGCTTGACGAGAACGAGGCCCGCGAGGGACTGCTCGCCGCCTATCAACGTGGCTTGCGGTCAGTGGCGATTGTCTTGATGCATGGCTATCGATACCCCGCCCACGAGGCGAAGCTGGCCGAGATCGCCCGCGAGGTGGGATTCACGCAGGTTTCCGTCTCGCATGAGGTCTCGCCTTTGATTCGCTTTGTGGCGCGCGGCGACACCACGGTGGTTGATGCCTATCTTTCGCCTGTTTTGAGACGCTATGTAGACAGGGTCGCAGCAGCAATGCCCGGCGTTCGTCTTCAGTTCATGCAGTCCAACGGTGGCCTGACCGATGCCCATTCGTTTCAAGGCAAGGATTCGATCCTGTCCGGGCCGGCCGGCGGGATTGTGGGGATGGCCAGGGTCAGTAGCGCTGCGGGGTTTGATCGCGTGATCGGCTTTGACATGGGCGGGACCTCCACCGATGTCTCCCATTACGCGGGCGAGTTCGAGCGTGCCTTTGATACCTTGGTTGCGGGCGTACGCATGCGCGCCCCAATGATGAGCATCCACACGGTGGCTGCGGGCGGTGGCTCGATTCTTCACTTTGATGGAGCGCGGCTGCGGGTGGGTCCCGATTCGGCAGGCGCCAATCCCGGGCCGGCATGCTATCGCCGGGGCGGCCCGCTTACCGTGACGGACGCCAATGTGATGCTCGGTCGTATCCAGGCGGCGCATTTTCCCGCGGTATTCGGGCCCGACGCCAATCAGCCCCTCGATGTGGCGGTGGTTCGCGAGAAATTCGCGAAGCTGGCAGCGGATGTGTCAACGGCGACCGGCCAGGACCGGTCACCCGAGTCGCTGGCTCAGGGTTTCATTGATATTGCCGTTGCCAACATGGCGAACGCAATCAAGAAAATTTCCGTACAGCGCGGCTACGACATTACGCGCTACACGCTCACTACCTTTGGCGGAGCAGGCGGGCAGCACGCCTGCCGAGTCGCCGATGCCCTCGCCATGCCCCGCGTGTTGATTCATCCGCTTGCGGGCGTGCTGTCGGCCTACGGCATGGGGCTCGCCGAAACCACTGCCATGCGCGAGCGCTCGATCGAGGCTCGGCTGGACACTGCAGGCCATGCGGCGGCGGCGGATGCGCTCAACGATCTTGCCCGGGTCGCGCTCCATGACCTGGTGGCGCAGGGGGCCGACCCGGCCTCCATCGAGGTGAGGCGCCGGGTTCAGCTTCGCTACGAAGGAACCGACACCTCGCTTCCCGTCGATTGGGCCGATGCGGTTGCAATGACGGCATCCTTCGAGGCGTCGTATCGTCAGCGCTTTTCGTTTCTCCTTGAGGGGCGGGCGTTAGTGGTGGAATCGGCGGTGGTCGAGGCGGCTTCGACCTCGGCATCGGGCGGCGGTGCGGCGGATGCGGTGAGGGCGCTGCCTGCTGGGCGCGGGCCTTCAATGATCGGCGTAGCGGAGTCGGCTGAGACAGTTCATGCCTTTGTGGGCAGTGCCTGGGTCAATATCCCGCTGGTGAGGCGCGAGGCCATGCGGCCCGAACAGATGCTTAAGGGGCCGGCTGTGATCGCGGAAGCAAATGCCACCACCTTCGTCGATCAGGGTTGGCGCGCGCAACTCACGGCCACCGGCGATCTGGTCCTCGAGCGCTTCGAGCCGAGACCGCAGGCGGCGGCGATCGGCACTCGGGTTGATCCCGTGATGCTTGAAATCTTCAATAATCTCTTCATGTCGATTGCCGAACAGATGGGCTATCGGCTGCAGAACACCGCGCACTCGGTCAATATCAAGGAGCGCTTGGATTTCTCTTGTGCGGTGTTTGACCGAACCGGCCGATTGGTGGCCAACGCGCCACACATGCCAGTGCATCTGGGCTCCATGGGGGCCAGTGTCCGAGCGGTCATTGAGGCGAATCAGGGCGCCATGCGGCCGGGTGACGCCTTTGTGTTGAACGACCCATACGCTGGTGGCACGCATCTTCCTGACATCACAGTCATCACGCCGGTTTTTGATGAAGATGAGCGCGAGATTCTGTTCTTCACTGGCTCGCGCGGCCACCACGCCGATGTGGGCGGGAGCACGCCTGGATCAATGCCGCCCGATAGCGCGCATATTGATGAAGAGGGCGTGCTCCTCACCAATGTCAAACTGGTCGATGCTGGGCGCATTAACGAGCAAATCATGCGCGCGCTCCTTTCTGGCGCTCCCTATCCAGCCCGCAACATCGAGCAGAACCTTGCCGATCTGCGCGCCCAGATCGCGGCTAACGAAAAGGGTCGCGAGGAGCTCCTGCGAATGGTGCGGCATTTCGGCCTCGAGACGGTGCTTGCCTACATGGGACATGTGCAGGACAACGCCGAGGAGTCGGTTCGCCGCGTGATTGGCGCGCTCCGTGACGGCCAATTCGAGCTGCCGATGGATAACGGCGCAAAAGTATGCGTTCGTATCGATGTTGACCGAGAGAGCCGCTCGGCGCGTATCGATTTCACCGGCACATCGCCGCAACAGCCGAACAACTTCAATGCGCCGCGTGCGGTCACCATGGCTGCGGTTCTTTATGTGTTTCGAACGTTGGTCGATGATGACATTCCCATGAACGAGGGCTGTCTCAAGCCGCTCGAGGTGGTGGTGCCCGAGGGGTGTTTGCTCAACCCGCGGCATCCTGCTGCAGTGGTGGCGGGGAATGTTGAAACTTCCATGTGCATCACGAACGCCCTGTATGGCGCCCTGGGCGTCATGGCTGCCAGCCAGTGCACGATGAACAACTTCACTTTCGGTAACCGTCGTCATCAGTACTACGAAACGATTTCGGGCGGCTCCGGGGCTGGGGGAGTGTTTGATACACAGGGTCGGTTGGTGGGCGGCTTTGATGGCACCTCGGTCGTGCAGACGCACATGACCAACTCTAGAATCACCGACCCCGAGGTCTTGGAGCTTCGCTTTCCTGTCCGGCTGGAGAGCTACACGATCCGCGCGGGGTCGGGTGGGGCCGGACGCTGGCGAGGCGGTGACGGCGGGGTACGACGCATACGTTTCCTTGAGCCGATGACCGCGTCCATTCTTTCCAACGGCCGTATTCACCCGGCTTTCGGTGCTGCGGGCGGGGCGCCAGGCCTTCCGGGCCACAATCGGGTTGAGCGCGCGAACGGAAGCACGGAGCAACTTGGACATGCTGACGGTGCTGAACTGCTGGCGGGTGATGTCTTCGTCATCGAGACTCCCGGTGGGGGTGGATTCGGTTCTCCTTCTTGAAACTGGGATAATCGTTTTTTTGCCTGCGGCGACATGACCTCCTTCCTCACCGTCGCCGGACCCTCGGCCCTTTCGGGGTTTCGGCATCAGCGCGCATTCGACTCGATCAAGCGCATCGAACCCAGGCTCACCGCTCTGGAAAGCCGGTTTGTCCACTTTCTTTCGCTTGAGCGTTCGGCGAACCCGGGCGAGCGGGAACGACTGATCAGCCTTCTCGGTTGTCAGGCACCCGCCAGCTTCGTCGAAGGCGGGGCGTCAATTTTCGTTGTTCCCCGTCTGGGAACCGTTTCGCCCTGGTCCAGCAAAGCGACCGATATCGTTCATAACTGCGGCATGAGTTGGGTGAAGCGGGTGGAGCGTGGCGTTGAGTACCGCATTCGCCTGCGTGGTCGGTTGCTAGGGGGGCGGTTTGGCGCGGGTGAGCGTCCCGATGCCTAAGCCTACTACTAGAAATTTCATATTATTTCAATCTTTCAATAAACTTATAAAATTCGTTTCTCGTGGCGTCATTCTGTTCAAATGCACCTGACAATTTGCTTGTCATCATTGTGGAATCGTGTCTTACACCTCTACAAGAAGCACACATATGTTTGGCTTCAATCATTACAGCTACTCCTCTATTACCAGCACATTCTTTAGTAATGTAATCGTGTATTTGCATACTTAAGTTTTCTTGAACCTGAGGTCTTCTTGCAAACCATTCTACAATTCTATTGAGCTTACTTAATCCGATAACCTTGCCGTCAGCACCTGGAATATAGGCTACGTGTGCTTTACCAAGAAAGCTCAAGT
>CAIPNM010000423.1 GCA_903866395.1 uncultured bacterium | reverse complement strand
TCGGTGTAAACCACCGAATATTCAAGCAAACCGTCGGGATCGACGTTGGGCAGAAGACCGGGCATGTGACACTCCGTTGCCGAATCGAACCGATGAGTTTACGCGGAAGCGCAAAAACGCGCCTTAATTCGCGTCAAATCCTCAACAGCACCCAAGCCATTATCGCTGGTGAACATAAGTCCCGGGCGCGGCACCGAGCACGGGGAAGCCCCGCGCCGGATTTCCCGCAGGAGGCGGCGGACGAAGCCGGCCGGATCGCGCCTCGAGCCAAGCCACCCAGGTTGGCCACCAAGAACCAGGCTGGGTCGGTGCGCGCGCCGCCCAGCCGGTTGCATCATCATAGTGAGCGCCACGGCGCCGGGTGGCGCACTGAAAGATTGATGAGGGAAACGCGGCGTCGGGGGGATTGATCACCCCCGTATTGTGCCCCCCACTCGCCAGCACAAAGCACAGTTCGCTCTCGGTGAACAGGTGCAGTTTGTAGACCGAGCGCCAGGGTGCGATATGGTCGCCATGGGCGGACACGGCAAACAGGTCGACATCAATATCACCAAGACTCACCGCCCGGCCGCCTACCTGACAACGCCCAGCCGTGAGGTCGTTACCCAGAAATAGCCGCCGCAGATAGTCGCTATGCATCCGATACGGCATGCGGGTGGCATCGGCATTCCAGGCCATCAGGTCAGTCATCGGCGCACGCTGGCCGAGAAGATAGTCGCGAAGCGTCCTCGACCAGATCAGATCGTTCGAGCGCAGCATCTGAAAGGCGCCCGCCATCTGCCGGGTTTCGAGAAACCCCTGCGCCGCCATCATGTCCTCCATCAGCGCCACCTGGCTATGGTCGATGAAGAGTGTCAGTTCGCCCGCCTCCTCAAAATCAACCTGCGCGGCAAACAGCGTGATGCTGGCGAGGTTGTGCGCGCGCTCGCGAGCCAGCGCGGCCCCCGCCATGGCGAGCAACGTTCCGCCCAGGCAATAGCCGGTTGCATGAATTCGGGCACGCGGCACGATCGCCCCGATCACAGCCATCGCCTCCAGGATGCCCTTCTGCAGGTAGTCCTCCATGGACAGGTCACGCTCATCGGGCCCAGGATTGACCCATGAGATGGCGAACACGGTGAATCCCGCCCGCACCAGATAACGAATCAGCGAATGATCGGGCGACAGATCCAGGATGTAGTACTTCATGATCCAGGCCGACACGATCAGGACCGGTTCGGGATGTACCGACGGTGTCTGCGGAAGATATTGAATCAGCTCAATCAGCCGATTTCGAAACACCACCACGCCGGGCGTGATCGCGACGACCTCACCCGGTGTGAACGCCTCTGCCCCCGCCAGCGGTTCGCCGAGCACGCCCCGCCGCAGGTCATCGGACAAGTTCAATGCGCCGCGCAGCAGATTAGCCCCGCCGCTGCGTGTTGTCTCATCCAGCACCTCCGGATTGGTCGCGGGAAAATTGGCGGGCGCCCACGCATCCAGCATCTGTCGTACGCAAAAATTGACCAGCTGTAAATGATGAGGCGACACGCCGTGAACATCGGTCGTCGCGTTGTGCCACCACTGCTGCTGCATCAGAAACGCCTGATGCATCGCGTTAAAGGGCCATCGGCTCCATGCCTCACCACGGAACCGGCGATCCCCTGGCAGGGGCTCGATGCAGGTCGGACATTCATGCTGTTGTAAGAGAAGCACCAGATACCAGCCGTAGCGAAGCGATTTTCTGGAAAGCTTTCGGATGAGCT
>CAIPNM010000422.1 GCA_903866395.1 uncultured bacterium | reverse complement strand
TGCTTCACCCGGCGGTGCAAGGGGGTGAAGTCTGGGCGAGCTACACCATGGGTGTGTGCGCGCCCTCCACACCCGATTCCAACCGCCGGTATTTCTGGTGGTTCTACGCGCTGGGCGGTGCTGGCGTTTGATCTGCCCTATCACGGGCGCTCAAACCCGCCCGATCAGTGGTGGCTGCGCAAATATCAGCTCACCTCGCAGCTCTATGCCGACATGATTCGGGCCTTCTGGAAGGGGCTGGATCTCGATCGTCCGGTCATCATGGGCTGCTCGATGGGCGGAGCGATTGTGCTCAAGATGGCGGTTGATTATCAACGTGAGCTTCGCGGCATTGTCGGGCTGGAGGCCGCCGCGTACGCACCCGGCCGCTACAACGACTTCCTGCATCACCCGGCGGTGCATGGCGGTGAGCTCTGCGCGAGCTACACCATGGGTCTGTGCGCGCCCACCACACCCGAAACCAACCGCCGGGAAAACTGGTGGTACTACGCGCAGGGCGGTCCTGGCGTCTACGCAGGCGACGTGCACTTCTACAGTTTCGACTGGGACGGCCGTGAGGCGATCAAGACAATCGATACCGGTCTTTGCAAGGTGTCCCTGCTTACCGGTGAATACGATTACTCCGCCACCCCCGCCATGTCGGAAGCGGTGGCCGCGTCAATCAAGGGGTCGCGCTACAGCCTCATGAAGGGCATGGGGCATTTTCCGATGATCGAGGACTGGCCCGGGCTCAAGCGCTATCTGATGCCGGAGCTCGAACATATGCTGGGTTGAGTGCCTGCGCGGGCTGTCTGGCATACCCCGACAGCCCGCAACCGGAAGACCTCTGGGCACTCAACGACCGTGCCTCGCCTGACTGATGGCTGCCAACGCCTGTGACGCGTTAACGCGCAGACAAACCAATGGATCCGGTCGTGCGACGCGCAGCCAGATCGGCATGCGCTTCGCGTGCCTGATCAAAGCCGTAGAGCCTTGGCGTATCGGTTCGCAGCACGCCAGCGAGCGCCTGCGCGAACACATCGGCTGAGCGCGCGCGCAAGGCCTCGGTGGTCTTGTTGAAGGTGAAGATCGACGGGCTGGTGATGTGTAGCGACCCCAACTGGTTCAGCCGGAAAATATCGAAGGGCGGAATGGGGCCTGCGGGCGTTCCGTAGCTTGCGAGCACACCGTTCGGGCGCAGGGCAAGGAGCGATTGCTCGAACATGGCGCCGCCAATGCCGTCGAAGACCGCGTGGACGCCCTCGCCAGCGGTGAGCGCCCGGCAGGCAGCGACCCAGCCAGGATCCGAGCTGATTAACACCTCATGACAGCCTGCCGCCCGGGCGAGCGCGATTTTCTCTGCTGAACCGACCGTGCCGATGACGCGCGCGCCCCTGTGGGTAGCCCACTGCGCGAGCAATTGCCCGACGCCGCCCGCCGCGGCGTGAACCAGCACGACGTGCGCAGGGCCCACCGGGAAGGAATCATTCACCAGATACTGCGCGGTGAGGGCTCGGTTGAGTGTGACGCCGGCCCAGTCGAGTGGAACGCCTTCGGGGACCGGAACTACACGTGCCGCCGGCAGGATACGGTGAGTGGTGTAGGCACCGATTGGCAGGTGGATGTAGGCCACCCGATCGCCCACCCGAAAATCGCTTACGCCATCGCCCACAGCCAGCACATGGCCCGAAGCTTCAATGCCCAGGCTGGACGGAAATGACGCGATCGGATAACGACCGCTTCGGTGCTGAATGTCGATGTAATTGACGCCGATCGCTGACTGCTCGATCAGCACCTCGCCCGCCTGCGGAGCCGCAAGCGGGCGGGTTCGCCACTGGAGGACCTCCGGCCCGCCGGGCTGATCAAACTCGATCGTTCGGGCGGTGCCGGACATGGCGATTAGCGCTTGGGCCAGATGGCCGGCGCGACGGCAAGCGAATCGGGATAGACCGCCACCGGTACGCCGTTTTGCCACTGGGAAATGGTGAGGACCGCACCAACACGACGGCCGTTTTCGTCGAACTTAACGCGACCACCCGCGAAGAAACGGGCTGGACCGGTGCCGTTGAAGTCCATGGCGCGGATGGCCGACGCGACCGCTTTCTTGTCGCCCGACTTGGCCATTTCACAGGCCTCCTTGAAGATCCACATGTCGCCATAGGTGGACATGGGGTCTTGAGGGATCCAGGGCTCGCCTTTACGGGCCTTGAAGTCGGCGATCAGCTTGTCATGGCCCTTGCCGCCCCAGTTGGCGGTGATGTTCATCACGCCTTCAAGCGTGTCCTTACCCATGATGTTGAGCAGCTCGGGTGCGCCGATTGCGCCGCTGTTCGCGACGATGGGCAGACGCCCGCGACCCAAGCCCACTTCGTTGATTTTCTCGAGCGTGAGCTTGAAGTCGGGCAGCGACGTGGCGAGGTTGATCAGCAGGTCGGGGCGCGCGGTGCGTACCTTCTGGATCATGGA
>CAIPNM010000421.1 GCA_903866395.1 uncultured bacterium | reverse complement strand
GGCGCTCCCTGTGGAGAACCAACCCGACTTGAAGGATGTCGCGGCATTTTTCTCCAGGCCTGGTAGCGCTTTCTGGGTCGCGTTGATCGATAACAACATTGTTGGCTGCATTGGCCTCGAGGCCATCGCGGGACATGCGGCAGTCATGCGCAAATTCATGGTTGCGCCCACGCATAGGGGGAGTGGCTCACACATTGCGATAGATCTCCTAGCAGCGTTTAAAGCGCACGCGCACGCGCAAGGATTCAACACCATCGCTCTTTCAACGCTGGCCGAGACCAAGGCGGCGCGGCGCTTCCACGCCAAGATGGGCTACGTCGCGGTCACGGCGGTAGATATGCCGCTTGGCTACAGTCAAGGGGTTCTGGATCGCGCTTTCTTCGTAAAGGGATTAGCATAGCGCTGAAGCCTTCTGCGTTTGCTTGCGACATCTCAACAACCGGTTAGTTTTGCTCCCAAATCAGCGCTAGCAATCAGGCCAGACCGTCCACACATGGACGAAGAACGTGCATTCGCACCCCCCCGTGCGGACTGGTGGGAGGCGCCTATTCAGCCAACCCCTGTTCAATCAGCGCCGCCAACCGCACCCCCGCCAGCGCGATCCGCTCCTCCGCCACGTCGCCGGCGCGCTGCTTGTAAGCCGCGGTGAGAACATACGGCCCGGCACCCGGTCCGATCGGCGACGCGTAGGCGGCAGTCTTCGCCAGCTCGAGGCTTTCCTGGAGCCAGGCGTCTGGCGACGTCACGCCGGCGACGCCTGATGCGGGTGCGGCCAGTCGGCGCGAGCGATTGATCGCGTCCCGCAGGTCGGACCCCGAGCCCATAAGCCCATCCCAGAACGAGTGCAGCGATCTCGACCGATCCTTGCATGAGGTTGGGCAGACTGACACCTCATTGCCGCCGCGGTCGCCGTCGGGGATCTCGGCCGTATAGCGAGACGTGGCGTGCAAGGGCTGGTGCACGTCGCCGACCAGGTGCAGCAGCCAGACGAGATCATATGAGCGAGCCTCTGCCGATACGTTCGGGTTGCGCAGTTGTGCCGTCATGCGGTGGATTTGCGAAAGGGCATTCGACTCGGGTGACGCCTTGATCGGCGTTCCGTCAGGTGAGAACGCCAGGTTCTTATAGTGCCACTCCGAATGCCTGCTCCTGTCGGCGTAGCCGATCGCTGGCGGGGAGGTGTCTTCTGGACCGTTCGAATAGCCGGCTTCGCTCCTGATGTCGTCTGCCCAGACCGAAGCCTTGATGAAGGCGACAAGGTCACGGTCCGCGTCTGCGGCGCCTTCGGTCCACTGTGCATAGTGCGGGTTAAGCTTGATGAGGGCGGATGCCTTCGCGCGCGCGTCCGGGCTCAGGCGATCCCAGGCGATGGTGGCGACCATCATGTGACCGCGCGCGTTCCATGCGTGGGCGGGGGCGGCGCAGGTGAGCAACGCGAAGAGGGCTAGGGCGAGACGGTTCATGCGGTGTCCCCAGATGCGACTCTATATGATGTTCACCCGACCACTTGTCAGTGACAATCCCTTCCGGGACTGAGTTCCTTGCGGCGGGATTTGACCTAAATCGCGCGGCAGCGCGCACCATGCCATACCGCAAGCGAGAGGTGGGAGGCCTGCCTCGCGCCTTTAGCACCGGGCGCGGTAGGTCGGTGACGTGTTTTAGGCGATGACCCGCCGGAGCTGCGAGGTCAGGATGACCGGCTCGCTCCGGTGGACTCAGCCCGATGGCCACAATTCGGATTCCAGCGGCACTGGGCCCCAAAACTGCCGATCTACATTCAAGCATGGGGAGGTCCGAAAACTTTGGGGTAGCGTCCACGGAGGTGGTGTAAATTCACTGATGGAGCGCTTCGGGCGCGCGGACCGCAAGAGTCAGCGCGCGCCCGGGGCGCGGTCGGCGGGAGGGGTGGTCATCGGAGAATCC
>CAIPNM010000420.1 GCA_903866395.1 uncultured bacterium | reverse complement strand
TTCGCCCTGACCGATGCAAATCAGCCATTCTTTGTCAGCCAACTGCCTGGACCTGGGCTGACTGTTGAGCAGTTCGATGCGCTGCTCGAGGACGCGGTCAATCACGCTGATATCGCAGGCAGGCTCGCGCAGCTGGTGGCCAAAAAGGGCGTTGGCGAGATCGACCCGGGGATTGTTTTAATGATGAATCCGGCCTGATCGACATTGCAGATTCGATGCGCATGTCGTGCCGATTAACGGCAATGCGCCGCGAAATCAAACGACAGCTGCCTTTGATTTCTAATCGCGAGCGAATACACCGCGCCGCCAATTTCCACTTAGGGCACCAGATAGTGCTCGAGCATGACTTCGCGCAGCGCAGCGATTCCCATGCGCGCAGGCGGTCTAGGGGGAAAACCACGTCAGGAACACCCCTGAACGCGATTACTCCACCGTGACGCTCTTCGCCAGATTGCGCGGCTTATCCACGTCGGTGCCGCGCGCGAGCGCGGCGTGATAAGCGAGGAGCTGAAGCGGGACCACATGAAGAATGGGTGAGAGCGCACCCGCATGGTCGACCAGATTGATGACGTGCACGCCGTCACCGGCGCTGATCCGCGTGTCGCGGTCGGCGAACACGAAGAGCTCGCCGCCCCGCGCGCGCACCTCCTGCAGATTCGACTTGAGCTTTTCGATGAGCGCGTCGTTGGGCGCAATGGCCACGACCGGCATCTGGTCATCAACCAGCGCGAGCGGGCCGTGTTTGAGTTCGCCCGCAGCGTAGGCTTCGGCGTGGATGTAGGTGACTTCCTTTAGCTTGAGCGCGCCCTCGAGTGCGATTGGAAAGTGCACACCGCGCCCCAGGAAGAGCGCATGCTGGCGCTCGGCAAAGCGCGCCGCCCAGGCGCGGACCGCTGGCTCGCACTCGAGCACATGATTCATGGCCGCTGGCAGGTGGCGAAGCTGCGCGATCAGCTCGCGCTCGCGCTCGGCCGAGAGCCGGCCGCGGAGCTTGGCAAGCACCAGCGTGAGCACGAAGAGGGCGGCCAACTGTGTGGTGAACGCTTTGGTTGAGGCCACGCCGATCTCGGGCCCGGCTCGCGTGAGGAACCTGAGCTTCGAGGCCCGGATCAGCGCCGACTCCGGCACATTGCAGATGGTGAGGGTGTCGGTAAGCCCCTGCGCGCCGGCGTGCGCAAGCGCGGCGAGCGTGTCGGCGGTTTCGCCTGACTGCGAGATGGTGAGAACCAGCGTGTCGTCCTGTGCCACCGAATCGCGATACCGGTACTCGCTTGCGATCTCCACGATGGTGGGAATGCCCGCGATGGATTCCAACCAGTAGCGCGCGACGCAGCCCGCGTGATAGCTGGTGCCGCAGGCGAGAATCAGCAACTGTTTGGCGCGCGAGAGCACGGGTCGCGCGTCGGCACCAAAGAGCCCGGGGTCGATCGACGATGCACCAAGCAGCATTTCAAGCGTGTTGGCGATCGCGCCCGGCTGCTCAAAAATTTCTTTCTGCATGTAGTGCGC
This sequence comes from uncultured bacterium, assembly GCA_903866395.1. GTDB lineage: Bacteria > Pseudomonadota > Gammaproteobacteria > Burkholderiales > Burkholderiaceae_E > SYIM01. Next base: position 3,316 of record CAIPNM010000420.1, on the reverse strand, counting down.
GTAGTGACCGAGTTCGATCGCATCGGCCGACAGCTGGCTGAGAATGACCGGCCGATTCACCTGCGTGCCGCTCGCACTGACGATCCGATAACCGTTGCTGCGAATTTCGGCGACGTCACCCTCTTCGAGGTAAGCCACATGCCGGGTGACCTGAAGAAGTGCCGAGGTGTCGGAGGCCAGGAAATTTTCGCGGTCGCCTCGCCCCTCGTTACCTACACCAAGGAGGAGCGGCGCCCCGCAGCGCGAACCCACCACCGTACCGGGCTCGGCACGGCTGATGGCTGCAATGGCGTAGGCGCCGTGGAGCTCTCGTACCGCGCGCTGTACCGCTTCGAAGAGTCCGAGCCCCTGTGCGACCAGACTGTGCAGCAGATGGGCGATCACCTCGGTGTCGGTTTCGGATTCGAAGCGGTAGCCCGCTGCGGTGAGTCGGGCGCGTAGCGCCTCATGGTTTTCGATGATGCCGTTGTGGACCACCGATACGGCCGCGGCCTCGCTCGCCGAGGCATGCGGATGGGCATTGGTTTCGTTCACGCCCCCGTGGGTGGCCCAACGCGTGTGGGCAATGCCGGTGGGTGCCTGAACCCTCTCTTCTGTGGTTCGCGCCTCAAGGTCGGCCACTCGCCCGACCGCACGTACGCGTTGAATATCGCCATGATTGAGCGCGATTCCCGCCGAATCGTAGCCGCGGTATTCGAGCTTTCGCAGACCCTCGATCAGGATCGGCACGACATCGCGTTGCGCGGTTGCGCCAACGATTCCGCACATCGGAAATCTCCCTACCCTTTGTTGCGGGCTGGTCGCTTCCAGCCCTCAATGGTGGTTTGGCGGGCGCGCGAAACGGTGAGGCGATCAGCGGGCGCGTCGCGCGTGAGGGTGGTGCCCGCGCCAAGCGTGGCCCCCCGCCCGACGCGAACCGGCGCAACCAGCTGCGTGTCGCTGCCAATGAACGCGTCATCTTCAATGACGGTTCGGTGCTTGTTGACGCCGTCGTAGTTGCAGGTGATGGTGCCCGCACCGATGTTGACCCGCGCGCCGACCTCGGCATCTCCCACATAGGCAAGATGGTTGGCCTTGGAGCCGGGGCCGAGTCGAGTGGCCTTCATCTCGACGAAATTGCCCACATGACTGCCTTCGCCCAGCTCGGTGCCGGGCCGCAGTCTTGCATAGGGACCGACCCGTGCATCGGTGCCAACCACCGCGCTATCGAGATGGGAGAAGGCGAGGATCTGAGCGCCGTTGGCAACCGTGGTGTCACGCAGCACGCAGTTCGGACCGATCGAGACGCCCGAGCCCAGCACCACCTTGCCTTCAAACACGCAGCCCACATCAATGAACACATCGCGCCCGCAGGCAAGCGAGCCGCGGATATCGATGCGATCGGGGTCGGCGAGCGCAACCCCCGCCTCCATCAAGGCATCCGCCTGACGGCGCTGGTGAATACGCTCGAGCTGGGCCAGCTGGGCGCGGCTGTTGACACCCAGCGTTTCCCACTCATGCTCGGGTTGGGTGGCGGTGACGGAAACGCCCTCGGCGACCGCGGCAGCAACGATATCGGTGAGGTAGTACTCGCGCTGGGCGTTGTTGTCGGAGAGGCCGGCGAGCCATCGACGCAATGCCGGGGTGGGCGCAGCGAGGATGCCAGTGTTGACTTCATGGATGGCCCGCGTGGCTTCGTCGGCGTCTTTGTGCTCGACGATTCGGCGAACTGCGCCACCCTCGCGAACGATGCGGCCGTAGCCCGTTGGATCGGCCAAGTCGACGGTGAGAAGCGCAAGGGCGCCATCCGTTGCGGGCTGCACCAGGCGGGCGAGTGTGGCCGGGTCGGTGAGCGGCACATCGCCGTAGAGGATCAGCGTGGGCACCGTGTCGATCAGATGGGGAAGGGCCTGCATGACGGCGTGACCGGTGCCGCGCTGCGGCGATTGCAGGGCCCAGGCCAGATCGTCTGCGGCGAGCGCGCGGGGTACTGCGTCGCCACCATGCCCGTAGATCACCACCATGCGCGAGGGCGTGAGCGCGCGCGCGCGCTCGATCACATGCGATAGAAGCGGCCGACCGGCGAGCGTGTGCAGCACCTTGGGCAGGTCCGAGTGCATGCGCGTGCCCTTGCCCGCAGCGAGGATAACGATGTTCATGAGCCGTTTAGAATGGGGGCGTGCAACCAAACAAGATTAGCACGCGGGTGGGGCGCGTATGCGTGACGCTGATCGCAGTCATGCTGCTTGCCGGATGTACCGTTGCCCGCCTGGGTTACGAGATGTTGCCTTGGTTTGCCTTGTGGCAACTCGAGCGTCATTTGTCCCTTGATTCGGCGCAGCGCGGGCTCGCAAACGAGCGCCTCGATAGCCTCCACGCGTGGCATCGGCAGACCCAGATGCCGCGCTATGCAAGCCTGATCGACACTGCAGTCAGTCGGCTCGATGCGCCGCTGACCGCGACCGACCTCGGCGCCTGGCGGGCGCAGATGTTTGCGCTGTGGCAGGCGCCCGCCGAGCGGATCGCACCCGACCTCGCAGAACTCGCGCTCACCCTGCGTCCGGCGCAGATCGATCGCCTTGAGCGTCGGTTGGCCGACAGCACGGCGGAGCTCCGTCGCAAGACCCTCGGTGGTTCGGCCGACGAACGGCTCGAGGCCCGCGCCGAGCGCTGGCAGGAGCGAATGGAGTGGTTGCTGGGTGATCTCACCGCCGCCCAGCGGGCCGAGCTCAGGCGCTTGGCCGCCGAACGGCCCTCGGACGAAGCGGCGTGGCTCGATGAGCGGCAGGCGAGAAACGAGCGCCTGGTGCATCTTGCCCGGCGGATCGCCAAGGAGCGCCCGTCGCGTGAGCAGGCGACGGCTTGGAGCGCCGCACTACTCGCAGGATTCTGGCAGAGCGAGGACCCGGACCGGGCGCGCCGCCTCGCCGCCAATGCCGAGAATGGTGACCGCGTCGCGGCGGCCATGCTCAATACCGCGAGCCGTAACCAGCGCGAGCACATGCGAGCCAAGCTGGGGGATATCGAACGCGATGTGCTGCGCATGATCAGTCGGGCAACCCGGTCCTGACGGGCGTGTGCGGCGTGTCGGCCGACGGCTCCGCGCAGCCGCAGGCGCGGGGTCCTGCAACATCGGGCCACGGTGCTGCGCGGAAACATCGGGCCGCGGTACGGCGCGGTACCCCCCCTGCTGCTCAGCGACCGGTAAGCAGCGCGAGCGCCGGCAGCAGCTGAGTGAGCGCCATCGCGATCACCAGCACGCACAGAAGCGCAACCCAACGCCGCATGCGCCGCTGCTCGTGCATCAAAGCATCGATCCTCGCGCTGGCAAGCGCGT
>CAIPNM010000419.1 GCA_903866395.1 uncultured bacterium | reverse complement strand
CGTCGAGCGTAACGCTGACAGGCACGGTGGCAGCGATCAATTCGGCGCTGTCGGCGACGAACGGCGTGGTTTACAAGGGCAACCTGAACTACAACGGCGCCGATACGCTCACGATGACCGCGAGCGACGGCGGCAGCACGGGAACTGGCGGCACGCTGACGGACACCGATACGGTGGGGATCACCGTGACAGCCGTGAATGATCCGCCAGTGTTCCTGTCGTCCGCGCCGAGCAAGGTCAGTAGGGCGGAGGCAGTCAAGGGAGCTCAGTCCCCACCCGCGCACAGCCCGCTGGTCAAGGCGTCTTCCTTTGTCGAGGACGTAGAGAATGACGTCCTCACGTACTCGATTGTCGACCCGTCTAACGTCCCCGCTGGTGTGACTGCGGCGCTTGGCGTGGACGGCGGTGACTTCGTCATCGATGCCATCACGGGCGAGCTGTCCTTCGACCGCGACCTCGATAACAACGGGAGCAACGAGCATAGCGTGAGTTTCGAGTCGAACCGCGACGCGAACGCTGACGGCGTATACCTGGTGATCGTGCGGGTCTACCATGAGGCGAGTAACACCGAGAATTTCCTGTACCTTGAAGTCACGGTCACCAACGAAGATGAGGCGGGCACCGGGCTCATTCGTCGAGGAAACGACGCACTCACCGTTGCGCCCCGCCAGGGGGACACGCTGGTTGCTGCACTCGATGAGCCCGATGAGGAAGGGGCGATCGCCGGCTATGAGTGGTTTGCCGATGGCGTCAAAATTTCTGGGGCTCAAACCTCTCAGCTGGTACTGACCGAGTCGCTGATTGGGCGGAAGATTTCTTTCAAGGTGACGTACGACGACTTCGGTTCATTCGATGGCGGGCAGAGCGACTCCGTCACCTCAGACCCGACACTCGCTGTGCTGCCAGCAAACACGGCACCCAAGCTCATCGCCACCTCGTCGTTGAGCGCTATTTCGTATCAACTTGGCGCCCAGGCAATTTCTGTTCCGGTGGCGTCGCGGTTCGCGGATACCGATATCGGCGACAAGCTGTCCTACAGCCTCCGCGATAGCACCGGGGCGCCGCTGGGTGTTGGCCTTTCGATCAACGCCGACGGCGTGATCGCCGGGTCTCCCACCGCTGACTGGCTGGGCGCAAGTCGAACCATTTTGGTGACGGCAACCGACACGTCGGGCGCCTCGGCGACCGACAGCGTCACGGTGACGGTCACGGCGGGCCCGGCCGGGCTCTATGTGCGGAATCTTTCAGCGCAAATGACCGATTACGACGCCACGTCGGGTAACGAGGGTGGCGCGGCTCATCGTAGCGCGGTGGGTACCCAATTTGCCTCGGGGCGGATCGCTGCGCTGTTCTCGTCCACAACTGACGGTGTGGGCGTGGGGTCTGACGTCAGTCGCGCCAATTTGTTGCAACTGCTCGATTCCGATGCTCAGACCGGGACGGTGCCCTTTGTTTCCCTGCCAATTGCCTCGACGCTGACCGCCGGAACACTCTACGGTCGAATGGCTCTGACGCTGGCGATGGAAGGTCTGCCCGAAGTTAGTGTCGACCTTGCGGTTCGCGTGGAAACGGTGTCCAACGTCACCACGATCAAGGTTCACGGGGCTCAGGCGCCCAACAGCTTAGTGTCGTTTGCCGATGGCGTTGTGCTCGGAAAGACTGGCGGTGATGCCACCCGACCCGTGCTTGATTTCGATCTGCTGCGATTGCTTGATCAGGGCTTGAGCACCTCAGCGAAGGGGCTGCTTGCACAGGTCATTTCGGACGATCTCGACGCCCGGTTCTCGCTAACGTTTTCGGGGCTGCCGATTTATGACGTGAACGGCGCTTCGCTTGCCGGGCTTGATGTATCGGTCGCTATCGATGACACGCCGAACCGTGCGCCGTCCATCACAATGCCTCACTCGGGCGCAAGCAAGCTCGCCATCACCTTGCCAGTAGGTTCCACGATTGGGTTGGGCGCCTTGCTTGGCGACATCAATTCAGACCTTAGCGCTACGGGCGACCTGTTCGTCGACACCGTTTCCGACCGGAACACTGGCGACGTTCTCCATTTCCTCGTTGGCAAGCCCACGTCGGGCAGTCTTGTCTGGAAGGGTGATGTGGTGGTGTTCCCTTCGGCGGGCGGAACGCTTCCGCTGGGCTTCAAGGAGAGCGGGGGGAACGTCTGGTTGATGGTGGCTGCCTCCGAGGTGGGGCGGCTCGAGTACCGCGCGAATCCCTCTATCGCGGCTACAGCCACATCGGTCGCACAGGAGGAAGCTGCAGGTCTGATGGTGGCGGTGATCGATCAGGCTGGCGCCATGTCAGCGCTCGCCCCGGTTGCTATCATGGTGTCGGGGTCTCCCGTTCCGTCGGTGCTGGGATTGGTCGGCGATCAGGACAAATTGATTGACCTTTCAGCGCAGGTTCCCGGATTGGCCGCTGGCGCTGTCCTGCCATCAGGCGGCACTGCCCGTGTCATGGCAGTACCCACCAACGGTACTCTTTACAAGGTTTCTGGGACCACGCTCACTGAAGTCAAAGTGGGCGACACGATTACCCACACCGACCAGATCAGTTTCGATCCGGTCAACGAATTGAGCGCGACGACCCCGGTACGGGATGATCTGGTTCTGCGCCAGCACGACTCGAACGGCGTCAGCTTCCGGCGTATCGACTTCGCCCTTTCGGTCGCTGCACCCGATGCGCTTCCCACTGCGCTCACCCTCACGCCGTCCGGCGCGTCGGTAGCCGAGGGTACGCTGATCGCGCAGGACCAGGTCGTTGCGAGCGTTTCGGTCGCTGGCAGCAGCACCGTCAACTACACCCTGACCGGTGCGGATGCGGGCCTGTTCAAGCTCAACAGCGATGAGAACGGCACCAAGCTGGTGATGTTGGGGGGAGTGACCACGCCCGATTTCGAGACGAAGAAGTCTTATGCCGTGCGCGTGAACGCAGACAACCCCAACGTCGGAATTGCCGGCTCGGTGGAAACGTCCCAGGACTTCACGGTGTCGGTCACCAACGCGCCCGACACCCTCGAACTGCGCCGTAATGCGATCACACTGACTGACTACGACGTCAGCGGTGTTGCGAGGCCAGCCACCGTGCTGGGTGCGATCACAACCTCTGCGGGGCGAAACACACTGAGTTTCGATGCAGCCGCTGCCGGGGTGGGCTTTACTCGCGCCAACCTGGTCAAGCTTTTCGACACCACGCCGGGCGACGGTAAGGCACCAACCGTCAGCTTCGACCTCGATCTGCAAAATCCTGCGCTGATCCAGGCAGGTAGTTTGCAACTCAACGTTTCACTCGAGGCTCGCTCGGGCGCGCTCGGTAACGCGCTGCCGATGACGGTCACCTTCCCGGTAACCATGAATCTGGTCAACCAGAACGGCGTGATCTCCTTCGGATTGCCTACCCAGACCACGACCATGTCGCTCGCGGTTGGCAGCATGTCGCTGGGTTCGCTGAAACTCGGCAATCTCGATTCGGATTTCTTCCAGGTTTCGAACACTGGCACGTCCGCCACTCCGAGTTCGCTCTCCATTAAGCTAGACAGCCTGTTCGCCAAAGCGGAGGCGGATAAGGTGTCGCTTGCCTCGCTCGGACAGGGCGGAGCGGTTGGCTTTGCTGGTGTGGTGGCCGCCGCAGCGCTAGGCGACAAGAAGCTTTCTGATCTGGTGGCGCTCGCGCGTGATGTCACCACCCTTTCGCCGGATGTGGCGGACACACCGCTTGGGCGCATTGTCGAGATCCTGAAAGACACCGTCACGGTGCCCAGCAGCCTCGGCACGATGAAGTTCTCCGAGGCGCTGCGCCTAGGCGCGACGCTCGTGCTGCCAGAAAACCTCGGTGGCGCGACCTTGCGCGAGGCGGTTGGGCTTGGATTCAAGGTGCTCGATCTGCCTCCGACCTTGTCCACCGCGGGCTCGCTGATCCAGGTGATGCGTGATGCCATCGATCTCCCAATTAGCCTCGAAGGTACGTTGGGGACACTTAAGGGCCGTCTGGCAGCGAACTCTTCCGAGCTGCAGCTTCTCGACAACATCGAGACGCTCACGCGCGCTGTGCTCGGAAACAGTACTACGCCTTACTCGCTCTCGCTTGCCGACAAGACGATCCCGCAGTTGTTTGACATGATCGTTGCCAGCGGCCTGGGATCGATGAAACTCTCCGATATCAGCTCGAAAGTCGAGCAGGCGTTTGGTGGCTACAAGGTTCCTCAGGTGCTTGCGCTTGCGTCAGACATCGCCGAGAACCTTTACGGTTCAATGTCGCTTAGCACCATGCTCACCAAGGCCAACTCGGCGATCACGCTGCCCGCGTCGTTATCCTCCCTCGGTGGCCAGACACTCAGCCAGCTTCTGGATATCGCCCAGGCGCTGGTGGTGCTTGGTGACATGCTGCAGGGCGGCGCAACCGAGCTGGCTACGCTGACGGGTGGCTCCACCACCGTGGCAGCGTTGGTCAACCTGGTCCAGAGCGCGGTGACAGTCGACGGCAAGATCTCGGGGCGCTCGCTTGGCAACCTGCTCGAGCTTATGGATAGCACGTTCAAGGTGAGCGAGGCGTTGGGTACAGGTAACTCCCTGATCGAGTTGGTGAACGACCTGCGTAACGACATGGTCGACCTTGACACGATGGTTCACCTCGCGAGCCGAGCGGTGTTCAGTGACAACGGCGAACTGGCGCTGCGAGTTGATCTGCCCGACGCAATGGGCTTGCTCAGTGGCGACGATACGGTGATCCATTCGCTCGCGTTCAAGGCGGCACTGGCGGCGGCGCCCAACTCCGCGCCCAGTCTGGTGGCCCCCAGTGGGACTCCCTCAACGACCATCGACCCGCAAGGCTCCACCTTCAACTTCGGCAAGTTCCTACTCGGGGGGAGCCAATCTGGTGGGGACGCTGGCGACGCTGTAAAGGGTATCTGGGTGACCAATCCGGCTACAGGTTCGTTCACGTTCAACGGCAAGGCCTTGCTGACAGGTGAGCAGGCGTTTGTTCCGCTCGGTTCCAGCGGCACGAGCACGGTACAGGACCTCGAGGATCTGGTGTTCAACTCGGGCACTGCAGCGACGGGTACCTCAATTCCAATCGTTTACATCGTTGAAGACACCCGCGGCGCGTTGAGTCTGCCCACGACTTACAACTACTCGGTCATCTGACCGGATCCGCCATTGCGATTCCGACGTGACGCGCACAACGCGTGACGGCGGGTTCGCTGGCGAGTATCGATTCTTCACGTACCTCACGACATGCCGATGGCATCTATTTCGCTGTGGGTAACTGTCGCCTTACCTAAGCGATTCGTTGCGTCGCTATGCGCCGTATGGCTGGGCGCGGGCTTCTCGCTGTGTGCGACACCCTCAGTCCACGCTGCTCCGCTCGACCCACTACTCGAAGCAGGCCCTCACACGCTGCCCGGCACCGGGTTTTTCGAGCTTTCTAGCGATGGGATGAGCAAGCAGCTCGATCTTCTCCGCCTTCGCCCGGAAGGTCTCACCGACGACGCGGCGGGTGTGTTGCGCGGATTTCGACTGCGGGCGGGGTACGGCGTCAATTCCCGTCTTTGGATCGAGGGTGGATTCTTTCGGCGGCAGATTTTTTATGGTGGGTTAGGCCCGTTCTTCAATGGCTGGCAGCTGGGCGGGCAGTGGCGCCTGCGCGAATCATTGGGGCGCTGGTCTGGTCCGGATGTTTCGCTTCGGTTGAACGCGTGGGGTAATGAATCCGGAACAATTTCTGTTCCCCGCGGCACGCTCGAGCGATACCGGAGCTTTGATCTGCTGGATTCACTCGCGGTCAATGGGGCAAGCGATCGCCAGCTCCAGACTGACCTGGTGAGCACCTGGTGGAATGGCGGTTCGGTGTGGTCGATGTTCGCTGGCGCCGGAGTGGGCAGGGTGTCAGTCGATTCCATCACGGCCTCGGTCGGGCCTTTTTCGACCACCTGGCGAGCCGGCCGCTTTGACAGTGATCTGGTCCAGTCCCTTGCGCCGACGTTAGGCATTAGCGATGCGCTTTCGACCATCAATTATCAGACGCGGTTCATGCACGGTGGTGCAGGGGTGCGAGTGCCGCTTGGAAACTGGGCGATCCGCGGCGGCTATCAGTATTTCTCGATTCATCGTGAGGGCGTGGATGCATTCATCAATGCGAGGTCGACCGACAACACGGTCTATCGCATCAATCACACCCTGTTGGGAGAGGTCGCATATCGGCTCGCGCCAGGCATGCGTGTGTTCGTGCGCGGCCAGGCGATGAGCAATCAGATGCTCTCGGAAATGCCGCTTCTTTATAACTCCCTGACGGCGCGGCGCTTTAACGAACGCTACGGTATTTTGTCCGCAGGCGTGATGGCCACTTTCTAGAGCGCGGACGATGACTGAACATCTGACGCTCTTCGATAGCCTACTACTACCGAGCCTGCTCGCGACGCTGCTCGGGACAGTGCTTGCGATCGGGTGGCTCATTGACCGCGCGCCAGGTCTGGGTCTGCTCGACCGCCCGGGTGGCCGAAAGCATCACGCGCAGCCAACGCCTTTGGTTGGAGGTTTGGGCATCGGCTTCGGCCTGATTGTGATTTGGCTCCTCGTACCCGCGCTTCGCCCGGACCCCTGGCTCATTGCGGGGTTTGTTGCGCTGCTTGCGCTTGGGGCGGTCGATGATCACCGTGAGCTGCCCGCGCTCCAGAAGCTTGGGATCGAACTGGTCGTTGTTGCTGCGTCTCTGGCAGGTGCTGGCGTCACGCTCGGCTACCTGGGAACGCTCCTGCCCGGTATCGAGGTGCACCCGCTCTGGCTCGGTTGGCCCATTGCTATCTTTGGTGTGGCAAGCGTGCTGAACGCCCTCAATATGATTGATGGTGTCGACGGACTCTCGGGCGGTATTTCGTTCGCAGGTTTTGCCGCACTCGCGGCCGCGGCGGGGCTGGCGGGTGATGCTGCGCTCATGCAGATGGCGCTTGTCCCTTGCGCTGCGGTTGCTGGGTTTCTGGGCTACAACTTACGCTTTCCTGGGCGGCCGGCAGCGCGCGTGTTTCTGGGTGATGCGGGAAGCCTGTCGGTGGGCTTTCTGCTGGCTGTTTATGCGATCGTGGTCTGCCAGAACACCTCGGTTCCGGCCATCACAACCGTATGGGCAGTGGCGTTGCCGCTCCTCGACGGTCTCACGGTGATCCAGAGGCGATCAGCCCGCGGGGTGAGCGTCACACAGCCAGGCGCTGATCACCTTCATCATCTGTTGCGCGCTTGTGGCCTTGGCGCTACAGCGATCACCGCAGCTGAAACGTTGCTCGCTCTCGGGTTCGCGGGGCTAGGCATTGCGCTCTGGCAGGGGGGCGCCGAGGAATGGGTGAGCCTGTTCCTTCTCCTGATCATTGCACTCTTGTTCCGGGTGGGGAGCGATCGTGCCTGGGAGATACTTCGAGAACGCAATGCGCCTGCGCGTTCGACGATGGCGGTCGGTGATCCGGATGATGACGCAGTAGCGCTGGCAGGAACTGCTTCGCTGGATGCGGCGCATGGGACTGATCTTCCGGATACGCGTTCGGGAAGCGCCGAGCGTTAGGGTCTACAGAACGGCCAGCGCGTTTCCCCGCTTAGCGAAAATCCGCTGGCGTCGGGTCTCCCGGCGGCCTTCATCGCTGCGTGATAACGCGGCGTCCCCTTCGTTACTTAGACTGCCCCTTCGTCTGGGCAGCGCCACTCGCAGGCGCAGCGGCGGGCGATGCCGGTTGCGCGGCCGCTCCGGTTGCTCCACCCTTCGATGCCCCAGCCCCGGCTCGCGCCGGTGCAGTTGGGGCCGGTGGCTGAGCGGCAGCCTGTGCCGCGGCCTGAGCAGCAGCAGCCTTGGCCGCCGCTGCCGCCGCTTCGGCGGCAGCCAGCGTTCTGCAGTCGCCCAGCATTTCGATCTTCTGTCCGGCAGCGATTAGACCCGCCTGCGCGGCGCAGAGGGATTTGAGCCGCGCGTTCCACTCCACCAGTTCGAGCGCCTTCTCAAACAGCTGCCTCACCTCCGCGTCGGTACTGCCTTTGGTGAGCATGCGCACTGCGCCCTGGGCCAGAGCACGCTCGGCTGAGGGGGGGCGTGTGCGCGCGGCGGCTTCAATGTCTTCCAACGCGACGCCGCTCGCCAGCGCGGCCCGCACCGCGTCAAGCTCGTTGGCCTTGCGTTGCAGGCCCTGCATACGTTCGGTCATGCTCTCGATGGCCGCACGGCCCGCTTCGAGCTCGTTGGACACGCTGGCGAGCGCAGCCTGATTGACGGAGGCCTTGTTCCACATCCACCAGGTGCCGCCAGCGCCCGCGACCGTGAGTAGCCCCAGCAAAATTTCAAGGATCAGCCGCTTCATTCGGATGTATCTCCAGCAATAGCGGGGCGCACGCCAGCCAATTAGCGAAACGGTTTAACCGCCAAGGATTAATCGACCGTTGCACCCGATTCCTTGACGATCCGGGCCCACATTACGAGTTCTTCCCTGACGAGCTTTGCGAGCTGGTCGGGATTGCCAGGCCAGACCTCGGCACCCTGGCCAGCCAGGCGCTCGCCAAGATCTGATGCCGACAGCACCTGCGTGGAGATCGCGAGAATGCGGTCGATGATGGGCTTGGGTGTGCCAGCTGGAGCGAAGAGCCCGTACCAGGAATTAGCGAAGAAGCCTGGAAGGCTCTCGGCGAGGGTGGGTACATCCGGGGCAAGCGGCGTGCGCTTTTCGGTGGCTACACCGATAACGTTGAGCTTGCCGGACTTCACGAACGGCATCACGCCGGGAAAACTGCCGAAGGTGATGGGGACCTGACCACTCACGACGTCGGCCGCCGCGGCTGCAGCACCGCGATAGGGGATATGTACCAGGTGCAGGCTCGCCGTGCTGTTCAGCATGACGCCAAGGAGGTGGTTGAGCGTGCCATTGCCCGCGGAGGCGTAGTCGATCTTGCCGGGCCGCTGGCGGGCGAGTTCGATCAGCTCTTTGAGGCTTCGCGCCGGGAACGACGGGTTGGCCACCAGCAGATAGGGGGCGGTGGCCACCGTCATGATGGGCGAGAAGTCGGAGACGGGATCAAATCCGGGATTGCGGTAGAGCGCGGGGTTGATGGTCTGCGCGCTCTGGGCTGTGAGGAGCAGCGTGTAGCCGTCCTTGGGAGCACGCGCAACATGCGCTGTGCCGACGTTCCCGCCTGCGCCGGTGCGATTCTCGATGACCACCGACTGCCCAAATGCCGGGCCCAGACGCTGGGCGAACGCGCGAGCCACGGTGTCGTTAGCGCCGCCCGCAGCCTGCGGCACCACGATGACTACGGGCTTGGCGGGGTAGGTCTCCTGCGCCGAAGCGAGCGCCGGCAGCGTGCAGGCGAGGCCGGCGAGCAGGCTGGGCAGGGCGGTGGTTGCAACCAGGCTACCGGTTTTCAAGGCCAGGACTAGGCAGCGCTTCGGAACACTCATGAGGCCTCTCCGATGGGGAATCGTGCTCGGCGAATCATACTGAATGCAAGGCTTAAAGCAGTCGTGCGGGTTCCAGGGTGACGAGGTCGGCGCCGTTTCCAATCATCAGCGTACCGTCTTGAATCGTGGCCTGAAGCGACATGGAGCGTGCCGCGAATTTACCGAGGGTGCGGGTATCTTCAGCGGGCAGGCGCCAGATCTCGATCTTTGACTGTCGCGACAGCTTCGGTTCAAGGAGCGACCACCAGACGTCGGTTGCGGCTGAAAACGCGTAGACGCAGACGCGGTCTGCGCGACTACTGGCTCGCGTGAGCGCGCGGTCATCGGGTTGGCCCACCTCGATCCACAAGCGTCGTCTGCCGGTGTAGTCGGTGAGCCGAAGATCCGGGTCGTCGGGGTCGGAGAGTCCAGCCCCGAACGCGAGTTCGGCGTCTCCCTCGCAAAGTGTCTGGACCTGATGCGCATTCAGGGCATACGCCGCGATCCGAACCATCATGCGCTCTTCGGTTTCGCTGGGGTGGCAGGCGATGGTGAGCTGATGCTGGGCATAGTGACCATTCTCGATATCGGACACGTCGAGTTGGGCTTTGTAGATCGTCGATTTCAGGGCCATCAGGCGTCCTCGCAATGGCGGGATTGTCACATGGCACGAAGTTCGTGGCGCAGGCTTGGGCGCTCAGCCGAGGCAATCTGCCGTTTGACGAAATTTGACCTGGATCAGCGCGAGTATGAT
>CAIPNM010000418.1 GCA_903866395.1 uncultured bacterium | reverse complement strand
TTCGTAGCGGCGCATGATGACCTCCAAGAGGTATTCGCCGGAGTGCTTGGGCAGCGCCCGCAGCCCCATGTCGTCGATGATGGTCAGGTCGGGTTTGATGTAGTGGTTGAGCACCCGGTCGCGCTGCTGGAGGGCATCGTCAGCGAGGAAGTCGCGCACCAGATCGAAGATCGAGCGGTAGCAAACGACGAAGCCCTGCTTGATGGCCTCGTAGCCGATAGCCTGGGCGAGCATGGTTTTGCCGACGCCGGGCGGACCGATGAACAGGGCGTCGGTCTTGGCCCGGATAAAGTGACAGGCCGCCAGCTCGTAGATCTGCTTCTTCGAGATCGAGGGATTGAAGCGCCAGTCAAACTCGTCGAGCGGCTTGAGCTTGCGGAAGTCCGCCACTTTGACCCGGCGCTCGATCTGGCGCTGGTGGCGGACGTTGACTTCGTCTTGGAGCACAAGGGTCAAAAACTCTTCCGGGGCGAGGCGGTTGGCGGCCGCTTCCTGGAGTCGGACCGGCAGCGTCTCGCGCAACCCGGACAGTCGCAGTTCATGGAGGAGGCAGTGGAGTTGGTTCATGGTTTAAGCTGGTAGTGGCTGAGATCGCGGATGAGGGGATGGGCCTGCAAAAAATCGACCTGGACGACTTGCTCGCCGTCCTGCGCCAAGCGCCGCACGTCGCGCAGCCGCCAAAGTCCGAGATGCACGGCGCGGCCGCAGGCCCGTTCGAGTGCGGCGATCGGATGCTCGCGCGCGAGCGCGAGCAGGCCCTGCAGGACACGCATACCGAGGGGCCCGCGCTGCGCCAAGAGGCCCTCGGCCCACGCGCCGCAGTGGGCGCCGAGCAGCCCGCAGCGTTCGCGCAGGTAGTCGGCGCCGCGCTCGATGATGACGCGCTTGTGACTGTGGATATGGGCGTCGGCGGTGGCGAAGCGGCCCCGCTCGGCGCGCACATGCACGGCGATAGCCTCGAAGCGCAGATTGTAGAGGCGCACCAACCGGGTCTCGGCGCGCACCCATACTTCGCGGCCGACATACTCCGGCGGCGCCGAGTAGTAAGCCTGATCGTAGGCGAGGTGACCGTCGCGATGCACGGTGCGCTTCGCCTCCACGAAACAGGGGAACAGGGCCGCGGGCAGCGCCCGGAGCTTCGGCCGTTCGGCCTGGGTGAAAAACGTGCCGACCTGCTGGCGGATCGTGCCATGGATCCGGGTGTCGGCGACGGTGCGCTCCCACTCGGTCAGGAACGCGTTCTCGGCGGCGAGACTGGCGAACTGCCGGCCCTTCAGAGCGTTCGTCTGGGCAAACTTTATGCCCGACTCGACCTTCCCCTTGTGACGAGGCATCGCGGGCTTGGTCGGTAAGAGCGCGGTGCCGTAGTGCGCGCAAAACTCGCGCAGCTTCGGATTGAGCTCGGGGTCAAACCAGTCGGCCAGAAGCACCGCCGCCTTCAGATTATCCGGGACCAACGTGGCGGTGACGCCACCGAACGCGCGGAACGCGTTTTCCAAACAGCGAATCAGGGTCTCGGTGTCCTGCCGCCAAACAACCTCGCTATAGCCCTTGCGCGAGTGACTGAGCACGGCGCGAAACAGATGGGGTCGCCGGCGCTTGCCATCGGCCACGACCCAGGCGCCGGTGCCAAAGTCGACCTGCATCTCGGCGCCGGGTTCGCACTCCATCCGGCGAAACGGCAGCTCGGCCGTCGCCGGCAGCCGCCGCACGAACAGTTTTACCGAGCTGTAGCCGCCCCGGAAATCGTGCTCGCTGATCAGATCCTGATAGATCCGCTGCGCGGAGAGCCCGGCTTCGACTGCGGCCTCGATCTTGGCGGCGAACGGCGCGCACAAACTCGGGGGACCGGGTCTGGCGCCGAGGGCGGGGTTACTGGCTGCATTTGCTGCGGCCACCTCGGGCGAGCCGACGGCGGGGTTCGTGGCTGCATTTGGCGCCTGATCCTCGGCGCCTTGGGCCGGGTTCGCGGCTGGTTTTGCCAGCCCCGCTTCGCCCGACCCGAGGGCGGGGTTCGTGGC
>CAIPNM010000417.1 GCA_903866395.1 uncultured bacterium | reverse complement strand
TATTCGCGGGCTGCGTATGGCCTATTCGCCCACCCTGGGCTATGTGCGCACGCTCCACCCCGAAGTGGCGGCCGCGGTCGATCGCGGCGTGCAGCGGCTACAGGAACTCGGCGCACAGATCGAGGCAGTCGACCCTGGTTTCGACGACCCGCTACACATCAGCACCGGACTCTGGTTTGCGGGCGCCGCCTCGATCTGGCGATCGCTGAGCGACGCGCAGCGCGCGGTCACCGACCCCGACTTCGCCGCGCAGGCGCAAATCGGGCAAACCATCGATCTTGCCCGCGTCCATGACCTCACCATGCAGCGCGGTGCGCTGGGTTCGCTGATGCGGCAGTTCATGACCCGCTACGACGTGCTGATCACGCCCTCGGTTGCCATCCCCGCGTTCGACGCCCGCCCGGCGGGTAGCGTCGCGATGAATGCTGAAACCATGCTGGGCTGGACCCCCTACAGCTACCCCTTCAACCTGACCCAGCAGCCAGCGATCACGGTGCCGTGCGGACTCTCGACAGAGGGGCTGCCGCTGGGTATTCAGTTTGTCGGGCGGATGTTTGATGACGCGATGGTGCTGCGCGTTGCGCGCGCGTTTGAGTCGGTTTTTCCGGTGGTGAGGCCGGCGTTGGCGTGGGCGGTTTGACCTGCGCAGATTCCGCCGCCACTATCACCCCCATGAATCCTGACACACACCACGACGAAGACCTGGTCGAAGGCGTTCGGCGCTTTGTCGAGCGCGACATCCTGGGGAAAGTCCAGGCGCTCGAGGCCTCCGATACCTATCCCAACCATCTGATCGGTTCGCTCGCCGAGCTCGGTCTGTTTGGCGCAGCGGTGCCACCGGCATACGGCGGCCTGGGGGTCAACATCCCCACCTATGCCCGCATCATGGAGGAGCTGGCCTACGGATGGACCGCGCTTAACTGCTACCTCAACAGCCATTTCTCGGCTTCATCGATGCTTGCGCGATACGGCACCGATCAGCAGAAGGAGCGTTTTCTTCCCCGCATGGCCACTGGCGAACTGCGCGTCGCCATTGCGCTCACCGAACCCAACGGCGGCAGTGATTTGCAGGCGATCCGAACGCGCGCCACGCGTGGCCCCGACGGCCAGTGGCAGTTGAACGGTAGCAAAATTTTCATCACCAACGGCGGCAGTTCAGGCGCAGTGATCGTGCTCACCCGCACCGGCGAAGGTAAGAAGGGCTTTAGCCTGTTCATGCTTGAAAAAGGTTTGCCAGGCTTTTCGGTGGGAGGCCGCGCCAAAACCATGGCGCACCGGCATGTCGATGTCACCGAACTCAATTTCGACACGGTTGTACTGAGCGATGCAGAGCTGATCGGCGGCGTGCCAGGCGAGGGGCTACAGCAGATGCTGGACGCCATCGAAACCGGCCGAATCGCCATGGGGGCCACCGCGGTCGGTCTTGCCCGCTCTGCGCTCAGGTCCGCAATCGACTACGCCGCAGCGCGGCAGTCTTTTGGCCAGGTGATCGGCCAGCATCAGGCCATACAGGGACTTCTCGCCGACATGGGCGCCAAAACGCTCGCTGCGCGCACGCTCGTTCAGGAGGCGGCCGCCGTCAAAGCGCGCGGCGGTCGCGCCGACATGGTTGCGGGGATGGCCAAACTGTTCGCGGGCGAGGTCTGCGCCGAAGTCGCACTCAACTGTGTGCGCATTCACGGCGGCTCGGGCTATGTGTCAGATTTTCCGGCAGAGCGGTATTACCGCGAAGCGCCCTACTTTGTTCTGGTGGAGGGCAGCAACGAAATCCAAAAGACCATCATCGCGCGACGATTGCTGGCCGGTGACGGCCAGGCGATCGGACTCTGACACATTTGCAATGACCGGGCCCCCTGCGCTGACTGCGCTCTCGCTCATCGACGCTCAATCGATCCGCCAACCTGAGCGGCGGGCCGTAAGGTTCGCAGGGCGGACGATCACCTATGGCGAGCTACGCGAGCACTCTTTCCATCTAACCGACGCATTGCGCGCACGCGGCCTCGTCCAGGGAGGCCGGCTGTGCATGATCGCAGCGAATTGCCCGGAGCACTACCTTGTCTACCTGGCAGTACTACGTTGCGGCGCCACGCTTTTTCCGGTTAACCCAGATTTAACCGCCGACGAAGTCACCTACATCCTCAGCACCGTCGATCCGAACGTTATCGTGTGCGACAACGGGATGTTGGATCGCGTGCAGGCTGCCGCTCAATTCCTCGGCAGCCGCGATTGCATCACCACCTTCGACGAACTCCTGAATGACTCGGTTCCGCAGACGGTTCCCGGGCTGGTCGAACGCGCAATCGAACGCGAAATCGAGCGGTCTCCTGAGGATATGGCGCTTGTCGTACACACATCGGGCACCACGGCGAGGCCAAAGGGCGTGATCGCCACCGACGCGATGGAAGTGCGCTCAGCCGTCGCTTTGCAAACGGTCTGGAACATTGGCCCCGATGACGTGTCAGTGTGCGCGCTCCCCCTTTCTTACACCTTCGGAATGTTTTCTGCCTCCTATGCAGCGCTTTGTGCAGGCGCCTGCGTGCTACTTCTTCCGAAGTTCCATCCGGTGAGTGTGCTCGAGGCCATCCAAGCCGAGCGCGCCACCTACATGGTGGGGGTGCCCACCATGTACGCCATGATGCTCGAACACATCAGACAGACCGGATCGCACTACGACTTGTCGTCGGTTCGGATGATGGCGGCGTCCGGCGCGCCTGCCGCCCCGCAGTTGAAGGAAGACTTTGAGGCCGCAACCGGAATTCAGCTGCGCGACTACTACGCGCTTTCTGAATGCACACCTATTTTTTCGTTTGACCTCAGGCGAACCGCTTCACCACCTCACGGATCGGTCGGCAAACTGGTTGAGGGCGCGCAGATTCGCATCGTTGATGATCTAGGGCGTGACGTGGCCGCTGGCCACACCGGAGAGTTGCTGGTCAAATCAGAGCGCCTGACACCTGGTTACTATCGAGCGCCTGATCGAACCGCTGAATCCATGGATTCAGGCTGGTTCAAGACCCGGGATCTCGCCTGGCAAGACGAGAACGGTTATTTCTTCATTGTTGGCCGTGATCGTGATCAAGTGATTTCCGGCGGACACAAAATCGCATCAACCGAGGTGGAGAGCGTTGTCGCCCGAATGGCTGCGGTCGCACAGGTGGCAGTGGTTGGCGCCCCCCACCCGGTCATGGGCGAGGTGGTCAAAGCGGTAGTGGTGCTGAAGGCAGATAGGGTGTGCAGTGCCGCAGAGGTGATCGAATTCTGTGCGGCTCACCTTGCCGCTTACAAGGTGCCCCGGCTGATTGAGTTCCGCGACGCGCTTCCGGTAAGCCCCGCGGGCAAGGTGCTGAAGCGGGAACTGCTCTAGCCGAACCTACTGACCTGCCCGCACAAACGTACTCG
>CAIPNM010000416.1 GCA_903866395.1 uncultured bacterium | reverse complement strand
GCTCGGACGTGCTTCGCAGCGTCTCGATCTCGCGATGGCGCGGCTTCGGCCGCCTTCGGTGCAGTGGCGTGAGCGGGCGCACAGGCTGGCGCTTCTTGAGTCCCGTCTCACCTCGGCTGCGCGCGACGGCCTTGCGCGCAGACATGCGGCGGCCGACCGGCTCCACGCCCGTTTGCGGCCGCCCTCGGTGGCGGCGGCCGGCACCCGCCTCGATGCACTGCGCGGCCGGCTGGTTCAGTCGTCCCGGCGGCAGGTGGATGCGGCCGATCAGCGGTTGCGGGCGCAACACCAGGCGCTGCAGCTGGTGAGTCCGCTTGCGGTATTGGGGCGAGGCTACGCGATCGTGCAGGACCGTGAGGGCAGGGTGCTGCGGGATGACGAGGGGCTGGTCGACGGCGCCGGGCTCCACATTCGCCTTGCGCGGGCCGCAATCGAGGCCACGGTGACCCGTGCGCAGCCGCTTGCCGGCGACGACTCGGCAGACCGCCCGCCGGATTGACCGGGGCGCCGATACGGTTCGCATTGAGGGGCGCGCACTTTGTGCCTAAAATCCGCGACCCGAATCTCCGGCGATTTCGCCACCCAACGTCACGAGGATGACCAAGATGGAACACACGCTGCCCGCTCTGCCGTACGCCCCGGACGCGCTTGCCCCGCATATGTCGAAGGAAACCTTCGAGTACCACCACGGCAAGCATCATCAGGCCTATGTCACCAATCTGAACAACCTGATCAAGGGCACCGAATTCGAGTCCATGGGTCTGGTTGACATCGTCCGTAAGTCGAGCGGCGGGGTGTTCAACAACGCTGCCCAGGTGTGGAACCACACCTTCTTCTGGAACTGCATGAAGCCAGCCGGTGGCGGCGAGCCCACGGGCGCGCTCGCAGCCGCCATCAGCGCCAAGTGGGGCTCCTATGCGGCCTTCAAGGAAGCCTTCGCAAAGAGCGCTGTGGGTAACTTCGGTTCGGGCTGGACCTGGCTGGTGAAGAAGGCCGACGGTTCAGTCGACATCGTGAACACCAGCAATGCCGCGACGCCGCTCACCACGGGCGACACGGCGCTTCTCACTGTTGACGTGTGGGAGCACGCCTACTATGTCGACTACCGGAACGCCCGTCCCAAGTTTGTTGAAACCTTCCTCAACAACCTGGTGAACTGGGAATTCGCAGCGCGCAATTTCGGCTGATACGGGGTCTGATTCTGCGCAACGGGCCGGCTTAGTGCCGGCCCTTGTCTTTTCTGCGTTCTGACGTCGCGCGTCGCGTCAGCGCGGTTTGAAGACCTCTCGGCCGCCCAACCGGTCGCCTGCGCTCACGCCGCGCCGCTGGAACCAACCCTGTTCCATTTCCAGTGCAAATCGCACCGGCTCCTTCGAGCAATGGCTGTTTTCGGTCATCGGTGCCATGTCCTCGATATTGACGATCCGGCCGTCGTCATCGAGAAACGCAATGGAAAGTGGAATGAGCGTGTTCCGCATCCAGAAGCACTGCGGCGACTTTTCCTGAAACACGAACAGCATTCCGTGGTTGGGGGCGAGCGAACGCCGGTGCATGAGCCCGGTCGCGCGGCTTGTGTGATCCGCGGCCACCTCGGCTGTGATGCGATGCATGCCAGCAGTGAGTTCGGTACGCGGCAAGCCTTGCTGCGGTACCCCCGGCGACTGCGCGCCCACGCCCGCCGATACACAAAGCAGCGCGGTGGCCAGTACGCGAGCCGGCGATCGGAACACTTCGCGTATTCGCGCAAACGGCCGGAACGCGGGTTTTGCGCCGGTTACCCGCGCCGCAGGTGCTTGCGGCATAATTCGCGCCGCGCTTAAAAGTTGCATGCCCATAAGAACTCAGATGCCGTTTCAGGAAGGATCCCTAGTCATGTACCAGCATATCAAGATCCCCGCCGCAGGCGAGAAGATCCGCGTCAATGCCGACTTTTCGCTGCAGGTTCCCGACCAGCCGGTCATCCCCTATATCGAGGGGGACGGCACCGGTTTTGACATCACCCCGGTGATGCTGAAGGTGGTGGACGCAGCCGTGGCCAAGAGCTATGGCGGCAAGCGCAAGATCCACTGGATGGAAGTGTTTGCCGGTGAAAAATCCACCAAGGTCTACGGCCCCGATGTGTGGCTGCCGGAAGAAACGCTGCACGCGGTTAAGGAGTACGTGGTCTCCATCAAGGGCCCGCTCACCACGCCAGTAGGCGGCGGCATCCGCTCGCTCAATGTGGCACTGCGCCAGGAGCTTGATCTTTACGTATGCCTGCGCCCGGTGCGCTACTTCAAGGGGGTGCCTTCGCCCCTCAAGGAGCCGGAAAAGACCGATATGGTGATTTTCCGCGAGAACTCCGAAGACATTTATGCCGGCATCGAGTGGGCAGCCGAGTCCGAGGGTGCAAAGAAGGTCATCGACTTTCTGATCAAGCAGATGGCGGTGAAGAAAATCCGCTTCCCGGCCACCTCCGGAATCGGGATCAAGCCGGTATCGCGCGAGGGCACCGAGCGGCTGGTTCGCAAGTCGATTCAATACGCAATCGACAACGAAAAGCCGTCGGTCACCCTGGTGCACAAGGGCAACATCATGAAGTACACCGAAGGCGGTTTCCGCGATTGGGGCTACGGCCTCGCGCAGAAGGAGTTCGGTGCGCAGCTCCTCGATGGTGGCCCCTGGATGAGCTTCAAGAGCCCCAAGACCGGCAAACAGATCATCGTGAAAGATGTGATCGCTGATGCTTTCCTGCAGCAGATCCTGCTGCGGCCGGCCGAATACAGCGTGATCGCCACGCTCAACCTGAATGGCGACTATGTGTCCGATGCGCTCGCCGCCCAGGTGGGTGGAATCGGCATTGCGCCGGGTGCCAACCTGTCAGACTCGGTCGCCATGTTCGAAGCCACCCACGGCACTGCTCCCAAGTACGCGGGCAAGGATTACGTGAACCCGGGTTCCGAAATCCTGTCAGCCGAGATGATGCTGCGCCACATGGGCTGGTTTGAAGCCGCCGACCTGATCATCAGTTCGATGGAGAAAGCCATCCTGTCCCGCAAGGTCACCTACGACTTCGCACGTCTTATGGAGGGCGCCACCCAGGTGTCGTGCTCTGGATTCGGGCAGGTCATGATCGACAACATGTGATCGGTTACCCGAGCGGAGCCCGTCGGGTTCCGCTCGACGGCGCGCGTGAAAACACGCACAAGGCCCCTGGTTTCGCAAAAATCAGGGGTTTTGTTTTTTTGGGGAGAGCCAGGGCGCATCCGATCACGGCTGGTGCGCAAGACAGGACCGTGTGGAAGGGCCGCTTCGGTCTTAGCGCTACACCGGGTGCTCGTTCAAAACCCAGGTGGGCAAGATCCGATGGGCGCCGCTCGTCGGCCGGCGAGGTATTCGCCAGCCTGTATCACCGACACCACATCCAACCCCCTAAGGGGTTGGATGTGACCTCAGATCAGGCGCCCTGAATGTTCGACGCCTGCTTGCCTTTCGGCCCTTGCACGACGTCGAACTGAACCTTCTGACCTTCCTTCAGGCTTTTGAACCCGGCCATCTGGATCGCGCTGAAGTGCGCGAACAGATCCTCACCACCGTCGTCTGGGGTGATGAAACCGAAACCTTTAGCGTCGTTGAACCACTTGACAGTACCCGTTGCCATATCGAGGCCTTCAATGAAATGTGTTCCCAGGTCGGCCAAGAACCCAGCAACGAGGTCATGCCCGATGAACTCGGGGCCTTCGCGTCAAGATCCGACCAACTCCCTCGCCCTGCGCCGCCGGTAGGCAACGCCCGCTCCCGGCGCCCGCCTTGCCACCCGCTTGCCTGCGGCCTGGAGACACCGGTGCTACCAGGGATCTGTAAGTGTCCCTACGGAGCATGCGGATTCTTTTACAGTTGTCCGGTGTCGTCAAGGGTTATTGCCGGCCAGACCACGTCGGCGGGTGTTTCGATCGCGCCACCACCCGCGTGGGCAGGAAGGCCGTTGTTGCAGCACCACGACGACTCGCTAGAATGTGGTGATGGCGACCCGTAATGATCCCTCAACCGTTGTCGAACAACGCGAGTCGCGCGTTGCGCCGCCCCCCATGTATCAGGTGGTGCTGCTCAATGACGACTACACTCCGATGGAGTTTGTCGTGATCGTGCTGCAGAAGTTTTTCAGCATGACCCGCGAAAACGCTACGCAGGTGATGTTTGCCGTGCACCGTGAGGGCCGGGGTGTGTGCGGGGTTTACCCGCGCGACCTGGCGGCCACCAAGGTCGAACAAGTCAGCAGTTTTTCGCGCCAGCACCAGCACCCGCTGCAGTGCGTGATGGAGGAAGCATGATCGCCCAGGAACTCGAAGTCAGTCTGCATATGGCCTTTGTCGAGGCCAGGCAGCAGCGACATGAATTCATCACCGTCGAGCACTTGCTGCTTGCGCTCCTCGACAACCCTTCTGCGGCGGAGGTGCTGCGCGCCTGCGCGGCCAACATCGATGATCTGCGCCGCAACCTCTCCGGCTTCATCAAGGAGAACACGCCGATCGTGCCCGGCACTGAAGACATCGACACGCAGCCCACGCTCGGCTTTCAGCGCGTCATTCAGCGGGCCATCATGCACGTGCAGTCCACCTCCAACGGCAAGAAGGAGGTCACTGGCGCCAATGTTCTGGTGGCGATTTTTGGCGAAAAAGATTCGCACGCGGTCTACTACCTGCACCAGCAGGGCATCACCAGGCTTGATGTGGTGAACTTTATTTCGCATGGCATCACCAAATCGCCGCAGCCCAAGGAAAGCAGCAAGGAAGAGTCGCCCGAGCAGCAGGAAGAGGCGCAGGGCGGTCAGGGTTCGCAGCAGGCGGGGGCGCTCGAGCAGTACACGCAGAACCTCAACGCCGCAGCGCGCGAGGGGCGGATCGATCCGCTTATCGGTCGAGAGCACGAGGTTGAGCGCGTGATTCAGGTGCTCTGCCGGCGGCGCAAGAACAACCCGCTCCTGGTGGGCGAAGCCGGCGTCGGCAAGACCGCCATCGCCGAAGGACTCGCCTGGCGCATCACGCAGGGCGAAGTGCCCGAGATCCTGTCCGACGCCACGGTTTATGCGCTCGACATGGGGGCGCTGCTTGCCGGCACCAAATACCGCGGCGACTTCGAGCAGCGACTGAAAGCGGTGCTCAAACAACTCAAACAGACCGCGGGTTCGGTGCTGTTTATCGATGAAATCCATACGCTGATCGGTGCAGGCGCGGCCTCGGGCGGCACGCTCGACGCATCGAATCTGCTCAAACCCGCGCTGTCGTCGGGGCAGCTGAAGTGCATCGGGGCCACCACCTACACCGAGTACCGCGGCATCTTCGAGAAAGATCACGCGCTCTCGCGTCGCTTCCAGAAAATCGACGTGAACGAGCCGTCGATCGAACAAACCGTCCAGATTCTCCGTGGACTCAAGTCGCGATTTGAAGAGCATCACGGGGTGCGCTACTCGTCGTCGGCGTTGTCGGCGGCGGCCGAGTTGGCGGCGAAGTACATCAACGATAGGCACCTGCCAGACAAAGCAATCGACGTGATCGACGAGGCGGGCGCTGCGCAACGGATCCTGCCCAAGTCGCGCCAGAAAAAAGTCATTGGCAAGGGCGAGATCGAAGATATCGTGGCCAAGATCGCGCGCATTCCACCAGCCTCGGTGTCGTCCGATGATCGCAGCCGCTTGCAAACCCTCGATCGCGATCTGAAGGCCACGGTGTTTGGTCAGGACCCGGCCATCGACGCCCTCGGGTCGGCCATCAAAATGGCGCGCTCTGGCCTTGGCAAGCCCGACAAGCCCATCGGCGCGTTTCTGTTCTCGGGCCCGACTGGCGTCGGTAAAACCGAGGTCGCCAAGCAACTCGCGTTCATTCTGGGCATCGAACTGATCCGCTTCGACATGTCCGAATACATGGAGCGCCACGCAGTATCACGCCTCATCGGCGCGCCTCCGGGCTATGTCGGTTTCGATCAGGGCGGGCTGCTCACGGAGGCCATCGCCAAGAAGCCGCATTCGGTGCTGCTGCTCGATGAGATCGAGAAAGCGCATCCCGACGTCTACAACATCCTGCTCCAGGTGATGGACCACGGCACGCTCACCGATAACAACGGGCGCAAGGCCGACTTCCGCAACGTGATCATCATCATGACCACCAACGCGGGCGCAGCCGATCTGCAACGCCGTTCCATCGGCTTCTCCGATAGCCGTCAGGCTGGCGATGAGATGGTCGAGATCAAGCGTCTCTTTACGCCTGAATTCCGTAACCGACTGGATTCCATCATCAGCTTCCGTGCGCTGGATGAAGACATCATCCTGCGCGTGGTCGACAAATTCCTCATCCAGCTCGAGGAACAGCTGCACGAGAAGAAGGTCGATGCGGTGTTCACCGATCAGTTGCGCAAGCACCTCTCGAAGAAGGGCTTCGATCCGCTCATGGGCGCGCGCCCCATGCAGCGCCTGATCCAGGACACCATCCGCAAAGCGCTTGCCGACGAGCTGCTGTTTGGTCGGCTGGTGGGCGGCGGCCGTGTCACGGTCGACCTCGATGATGCCGAGCAGGTTGTGCTGACCTTCGGTGAGTCTGCCGACGCCACCGGGCGTGCTGCGGGCGCCGTGGGCGGCGCCTCGAGCGGGCGTGCCGCGGGAGTACCGGTCGATGAGCGACGCGATGGTGAGTCTGCCGAGCCTGCGGAAACCGCCACGGTTTAGTCTGTTTCCAGGGCGGTAAGAACGGCCGGGGCTTTTTGCTCCCGCCTCATCTGTGAGCCAACGCAGCTGCAGGCATCAGCAGATTGATCGCGGTTCGTTGGCCGCGGGAGCCTTTCCGCATAGAATCCTCCGATAACGTTGCATTTAACAAGGAGGAGACTCATGCGTCTGCTGCCCTCGGCCTTGCTGGCCACCCTGTTGTCTCTGTCGGCGCTTGCGCCGGTGAGCGCACAGTCCCCTGACGTCCGCTATCTTGCCGCTAACTGCGCCAACTGCCACGGCACCGACGGCCGCGCGGCGGGCGGTGCCGGCATGCCCGGACTTGCCGGTCTGTCGGCGGCCTATTTCATCGAGCAGATGAATGCGTTTCGTAACGGGTCGCGCCAGGCAACGATCATGCATCAGCTTGCCAAGGGCTATACCGATGCGCAGATCGCCGCCATGGCGCAGTACTTCGCCGCGCAGAAGGCCGACAAATGAACGCCGACATCCAGGAGACCATGATGTCTGACCAACCCGTCAAGCCGCAGCGTCGCCGTCTGGTGGGCGCAGCCCTCGCCGCAGCAGGCGCTTCCTCGTTTCTTGCAGGCTGTGCCACCGAGCAGCAGGCGCCCGCGGTCGTTACGCGAAAACTGGGCCGTGTGCTGGTGGTCGGGGGCGGCTATGGCGGTGCCACGGCCGCGAAGTACATCAAGAAGTGGGGCGGCGATGCCATCGACGTCATGCTGGTCGAGCGTGAGCGCGCGTTTGTTTCGTGCCCGCTTTCGAATCTGGTGCTGGGTGGCCACCGCAAGATTGAAGACCTGACGATGTCCTACGACGGGCTTCGCCGAGCGGGCATCCTCACCATGAACGATGACGTGCTGTCGATCGACGCCGCCAAGCGCACCGTGTCGTTTCAGAAACTGGCCACCCAGAGCTTTGACCGTATCGTGGTGGCGCCGGGCATCGACTTTAATTTCGGTGCGGTGCAGGGCCTGAATGCCGACGCGCAGAAGCGCATCCTGCATGCCTGGAAAGCGGGCCCGCAAACCGTTGAGCTGCGCCGCCAGCTCGAAGCCATGCCCGATGGTGGCGTCTATGTTCTGTCCATCCCGAAGGCGCCCTATCGCTGCCCGCCGGGGCCCTACGAGCGCGTTTGTCAGGTGGCAAGCTATCTCAAGGCCGCCAAGCCGCGGTCCAAGATCATCGTGCTCGACGCCAATCCCGACATCCAGTCGAAGAAAGGTTTGTTCCTGGCCCAATGGAATGGGCAGTACAAAGGCATGATCGACTACCGCGCGAACAGCATGGTGACCGAAGTTGACGCCAAGACCCTCACCGCCATTACCGAGCTTGGCGACAAGGTGCGGGCTGATGTGTTGAACATCGTGCCGCCTCAGGGTGCAGGCGACCTGGTTCGCAAGGCGGGGCTGGTGAACGCCAACAATCTCTGGTGTGCAGTCGACTGGGTGACGCTCGAGTCCACTGCTGCCAAAGGCATTCACGTGCTGGGCGACAGCACGCTGTCAGCGCCAGCCATGCCGAAGTCCGGCCACATGGCCAATCAGCACGGTAAGGCGGCTGCAGCCGCGATCGTTGAAATCATGAACGGGCGCGCGCCGCAGCCCCTCATGATGGCCAACACCTGCTACAGCTTCATGGACGCCAACAACGTGGCGCATGTGGCGTCCGTTCATCGCTACGACGAGGGCAAGAAGACCATGGTCACGGTCGACGGCTCTGGGGGTCTGTCGAGCGCCGCCAATCAGCTTGAGGGTGTCTACGCCAATGCGTGGGCGCGTAATATCTGGAACGACATGCTTACCTGAACGCCTCGCCGGCCGTGTCCCGTCCACTCCTCGCTTTGATTGGCGGGGTAGCGATCGGGGCACTCGCCCTGGCGTGGGTGCTGCAGCACCGGTTCGATTACCAGCCGTGTCCGTGGTGCGTGCTGCAGCGGTTGCTGGTGGGCGC
>CAIPNM010000415.1 GCA_903866395.1 uncultured bacterium | reverse complement strand
GGTCACCGGCGGTTCGATGAATGGCGATGGCGCGCTGGTCGTTCGAACGACCGCGATCGGCGCTGCGACGGTCCTCGCGCGAATCATCGAGCTGGTCGAGGCGGCGCAGGCGAACAAGGCGCCGATCCAGCGGCTGGTCGACCGCGTAAGCTCCGTCTTCGTGCCGGTCGTGCTCGTGCTTGCACTGGTCACGCTTCTTGGCTGGGGACTTTTGCGTGGCGACTGGACAGCCGCCGTCATGCATGCGGTGGCCGTGCTCGTGATTGCCTGCCCCTGTGCGCTCGGGCTCGCCACACCGGCCGCGATCATGGCAGGCACCGGCGTGGCCGCCCGTCACGGCATTCTGATCAAGGACGCGCAGGCCCTTGAGATCGCGCACCACGTCACCGTGGTTGCATTCGACAAAACCGGCACGCTCACGGTGGGCGAGCCCCGCGTCACCGCCTGCGAGGTCGCAGCCGGCGTCGATCGCGGGCGCATGCTCGCGCTCGCCGCAGCGGTGCAAGCGGCAAGCGAGCATCCGCTTGCGCGCGCCGTGCGCCGGGCACATGCCGATCAAGCCAGTGCCGAGCCGTTGCCGCTCGCCCAAGACACCCGCGCGATCGCTGGTCGCGGCGTCATTGCACAGGTGAAGACCCATGCTGCTGATGCACAGGCGCTCACCGTGCTGATCGGCAATGCGCGGCTTATGAGTGATCACGCGATCGACCTCACAGCGCTTCAGGCGAGCGCAGAACGCCACGCGGCAGCAGGACAAACCGTGTCGTATGTGGCGGTGGCCGACCCGGGGCAGGCCAGTGTCCCGCGGGCCCTCGGGCTTTTGGCCTTTGGCGATGCGATCCGTCCGGGCGCGAGGCAAGCCATCGCCATGCTTCGGGCGCAGGGCCTGCGCACCGTGCTGATCAGTGGCGACAACGAAGGCGCAGCGCAGGCCGTGGGTCGTGAGCTTGGGCTGGACGATATCCACGCGGGCGTGCTGCCCGAGCGCAAGGCGCAGCTGATCGCGTCGCTTCGCGGCGAGCCGCCCCGTGGTGTGGTAGCTATGGTCGGTGATGGCATCAACGACGCGCCCGCGCTCGCTGCCGCCGATGTGGGCATTGCCATGGGGAGCGGCACAGATGTCGCGATGCATGCGGCCGGAATCACCCTCATGCGCGGCGATCCGCTCCTCGTGCCGGCTGCGCTCGATATTTCGCGCCGTACCCACGCCCGAATCCGTCAGAACCTCTTCTGGGCATTTTTCTATAACGTGATTGGCATTCCCGCAGCGATGCTGGGCGCGCTTGACCCGGTGATCGCCGGGGCGGCGATGGCCTTGTCATCGGTGAGCGTGGTCGGCAATGCGCTGTTACTAAAGCGCTGGCGGCCCGCACCTCAGACGGGAACCGCGCCCGGGTCGCCCCAGGCAAACCCGGCAAAGGCGTAAGCGAACGCTTCAAAGCGCGAGGCCGGCAGGGCTTCGATCGCCGCCGCCGCCGCCCGCCCACCGCCCCCAAAGGCAGCACACAGCCGATCGGCGCCACGCCGCCGCGCGATCGGCGCCCGCACGCTGATGTCGATCGCGCCATCGGCCCGCTCGCGCGCCACCGCATGTGCTCGCGTTGGATCGTCGCTCGCCATCCGATTGGCAAAGGGCCCGATCACGCGGCGGGACCACCCCGCATCGGGAAGGAGCCAGATCCGGCAGGTGGCGCCCTCACGCCAGGGCGGCAGCGCAAGCGCCTGAGCCAGATCGTCTCGGCGGCGCAGATCGAGCGCCTGCAGCACAGGCTCGGCGGCCACGGCATCGAGGGGGTCGCGATGCCTTGCGAGAAGCCGATAGAGCTCGGCCGGTGCAATCAGGCAGTCCGAGTCATGGTCGCCGTAGGCGTTGTAGTTGACCGACTCGCCAAGGGTCTTCAGGGCCTCGCAGGTTTCCGAATCAAAGCCGCCACGCGCAGCGAGCGCCTGCGCGCTCGCTGCGAGGTTGTCGCCCCAGGCCGCAGCCGCTGCCCAGGCGCTGAAGCGGCCGCCCAGGTAGCGGTCCACGATCAGGCTCGTGCACTGCGAAGGGTCGGTATCGATCCAAGCAGCCAGGCCGGGATGTTCGAAGCGGCGCTCGGCCGAATGGTGATCGAAGTAACGCACCGTGGCGCCCGCGGCAAGCAGCCGGGAGAGCGCCGCCGCGTTTCGATCGATCGAGATATCGCAGACGGTGATCTGATCACCGCTTTGCGCCACCACGCGCTCCAAGAGCGCGATCTCGTGCTTTCGACCGGTCACCAGCGTTGCCGGCCCGGGCTCGGCCAGGCGCAGCTGCACCATTGCAAACAACCCGTCGGCGTCGCCATTACAGACATCGATCAAGGCCATTGCGCAAAGTCTCCCCCGTTTGGTGGCGACATCGTAGCGCCTTGCGCGCGCGCACACCGGATTGCGGGCGGGCAGGCACGCTGTGCGACAAGGAGAGCCATGTGATGAATCAAGCCCATGCCCGAACCGCGCGCGCCGATCCCGACCGTGCTCCAGATCATCCTACCAATTCCCTGCTCGTCTTCGGGCTGGACGACCCGCATTCGATGGCAGGGGTCATTGCCGCCTGCTGCGACGCACAGGCGGGTGCGCTCGAGATCCGCGACTTTGGCGACGGCGAATTCAAGATCCGTCCGCTCACCGACCCCCACGGCAGGCCCGTCTGTGTCGTGGCAGGCCTCTACGGTGATGCGCGAAGAAGCCCTCAGGACCGGCTCTGCATGCTGCTCTTTTTCGTGTCGGCCCTGCGCGACCATGGCGCGCGCCACATCACGGTCGTTGCGCCTTATCTGCCCTTTGTTCGCAAGGACCGGCGTACCCAGCCGTTTGATCCGATCAGCCTTCGATATCTCGCACAGTGGCTTGAGTCGGCCGGGGTGGATGCGCTCCTCACGTTGGAGCCGCACAACGTTGCCGCATTCGATAATGCGTTCCGAATTCCCGCTCGCACGGTCGCAACGCATCGGGTCCTCCTCGCGGCCGCGCTCGAGGCCGCCGGCCAGACCGATCTGGTCGTCGCCTCTCCCGACCCGGGAGGCATCAAGCGCGCGCAGCTTTGGCGCGAGGCGGTCGAAACGGCAAGCCATCGGCCAACCGGCTTTGCCATGCTCGACAAGCGGCGCCGGGCGGGTGAGATGGAGGGTGCGTTTGCGGTCTGTGGCGAGGTGCGCGATGCCACCGTGTTGCTGGTTGATGATGTGATTGCCACCGGCGCCACACTCGCACGCGCGAGCCGCGCGCTGTTTAGCGCAGGCGCAAGCCGCGTGATGGTTGCAGCCGCCCATGGCCAGTTTCTGGAGCGGGCGGCCGATCTGCTCGATGCCGCAGGCATCGACGCGCTGCTCGTGACCGATAGTCTGCCGAGCGCACGACTGGCCGGCCACCGGCTGCGCGAACGATTGACACTCGCGAGCGCTGCGCCTGCACTCGCCGCGCTGCTCACCGATCCGGCGAGCGCCCTGCCGCCGCACGGCACGTTGAGCCGTCAGCCTGACAGCGAATCCCAACCGTTGAGCGCGGCCTCGGCATAGCCCAGATAGCGCAGTGTGAGGTCACGCCAGTGCCGCGACC
The DNA here is from genome assembly GCA_903866395.1 of uncultured bacterium. Taxonomy (GTDB): domain Bacteria; phylum Pseudomonadota; class Gammaproteobacteria; order Burkholderiales; family Burkholderiaceae_E; genus SYIM01. The sequence goes on along the minus strand of CAIPNM010000415.1, from coordinate 1,952 downwards.
GCGGCGCACCGGGCTCGCGCAGATGCGAGAGCGCGAGCCGCGCACGCAAGAGCGCATGGTGGGCACAGTAGAAAGACCGCAGCCGCGCGGACGGCATCGACCCGGCGAGGCTGGGCGCGAGCCGCCTCGAAAGCTGCGCGCCGATCCAGGCCGCACCGGCCATCGCGCAGAAGAGCGCGAGGAGGCAGAGCTCCTCCCAGGCATCGAGTTGCCTGAGGGTTGGATCGAATTCGAGCCGGTCGATCAGCTCAATCGGGTGGGTGAGACACACATGCTCGGGCCTCAGGTCACCGTGCGCCTCCACCCAGGCGCCATGTCCTGCGCGCGCGGCAACGGTGACGCGATGAGACCGCCACGCGGCATCGCAGCGATCGAGTAGCGTGTCGAGCCGCACGCGTGCGGCCTCCGGCGACGGTGAAAGTCGATCAGCCAGCTTGAGCAGCTGCCGACGGTTTCGCGCCTGCTCTCGATCGATGCGCGACAGCACACGAGCAGGCGCGATCCGCACTGCGTGCGCGGCGCCATAGAGCCCCGCCAGCCGGTCGGCCAGTCGATCGATATCAGCGCATGAAACCGTCCCGCGCCGGATCGCGTGGTCCAGCATGCGTGAACGCGGCAGGCGCCGCATCACAAGCGCCCAGTCAACCGGCTCGGGGCACGCGCCGACCATCGAGCCGCCCCGCGTCGATCGGGCGCGAGCCCGCCCGATTACCGGCTGCGACGGTGGCATCGGCCACCCTGGCACCGGCGACCCCGCATGCGGGCAAGGTTCGGAGGCGAACGCTGTGAGCTCGCCCCCTGCGATCGGAAAGACACCGACATACACCGCCGGTGACACCTGGCGATTGCAGCGCAGCTCGCTTTCCAGCAGTGCGCGGCGCGCGCGCGCCCGAGCGAACGCCGGCCATGCACGCCGAAGTTTGATCGCCCAGGGGCCAGCGAGCAGCACCTGCGACATCCGCGTGTCGATCACGACCAGCCGCCTGCCGGGCTGCGCCCGCGACAGCGCAGCACGAAGCGGCCCGAGTCCGGGCGCGGCGGGCCTGTCTGTCGCAACCGTATCGCTTGTCCGCACTGCGCACCTTGCCAGAGGCCCCGATCGCCTGCTCCAATGGTGATCCTTTCACATTTGAGACTCGCCCCCCATGTACGCGATCAACGCCGGCCATCGAATTTTCTACACCACCGCGGGCACCCAGGGCCCCTGGGTCGTGATGTCGCATTCGCTTTGCTGCGATCACACCATGTGGGAGCCCCAGATGGAGATGCTTGCGCGCCATTACCGCGTACTCGCTTTCGACACGCGCGGCCACGGCGCAAGCGACCCCTGGAGCACGCCCTACACGCTCGATGACCTCGCCACCGACGCGATCGCAGTGCTCGATGCTGCGGGCATCGAGCGCGCGCATTTCGTGGGCTTGTCGATGGGCGGCATGATCGGCCAGACACTGGGCTTCAGCCACCCGGGCCGCATCGCCTCGCTGGTGCTCGCCAACACGAGCAGCCGCTTTGCGCCCGAGATGCAGCCGGTCTGGAACGCGCGGATCGCTGCCGTGCGTCGCGACGGGATCGAAGCGGTGGTCAAGCCCACCATCGAGCGCTGGTTCACTGCACCGTTCGTCGCCGAACGCCCGGCGCTGATCGCCCGTATCAGCCAGCAAATCCGTCGAACCTCCGTCGCAGGCTATACCGGCTGCGCACGCGCGATCTCCACCCTCAACCTCGCTGACCGGATCGGCGCCATCACCTGCCCGGTGCTTGCCATCGCCGGCCGTCAGGACCCGAGCACCACACTGGCCATGCACGAGGATATCGTCCGCGCCATCCCGGGCGCCGAGCTCGCGGTGCTCGATCCGGCTGCGCATCTGTCAAACTTTGAGCAGTCGCAGGCGTTCAATGATGCGCTCGCGGGTTTCCTCGCACGGGTTGCGCGCTAGCGCGACAATGCGGTT
>CAIPNM010000414.1 GCA_903866395.1 uncultured bacterium | reverse complement strand
CCTTAGCACGTCCACCTTAGCCCGTCCCCCTTAGGCTAGACCTCGCCAGCCAGGAACATCATGCCGCTTCCCAAGCCACCGACCGGTCCCGCAGCGATCCTGGACGACTCCGCCCGCGGCGCGCGGAAGGCGCGGCCCGCCAGCGAGAAGCTTGCCGCCAAAGCGGCAGGGAAAACCACTGCGACCGGCACCGCCCCGGGCGCGAAGCCCGCCGCACGCCCGACGGCGCAAGCCCCGCGCCCACAACCCAGTGCACAACCCGTTCCACAACCCGTTACACGATCCGGGCCACGATCCGGGCCACCAACCGGGCAACCGTCCGGACCAGACTCGGCCCAGGCGCCGGCACGACCATCCAACCGAGCCAACCCGCGCACGGCGCCTGCCGCGGCTGCGTCCTCGCGCCCCCAGGCTGGCGCAGGCCCGGCCAGCCCCATTCCTGCCTCGGCCCCCAGCCCGGCCACTCTAGCGGCCCATGCCACGGCGACATCGGCCGCCCAGGATAGCGCCACACGTAACCGGCGGCGCCCGGCGGTAACCGCTCGCGAAGCGAGCAAGCTGTTTGTGCTCGACACCAACGTTCTGATGCATGACCCGAGCAGCCTGTTCCGATTTGCCGAGCATGATGTCTACCTGCCGATGATGACGCTCGAGGAACTCGACGGTCACAAAAAGGGCATGTCCGAGGTCTCACGGAACGCGCGGCAGGTGAGCCGCTCGCTCGATGCGCTGATCGCTGCGGCCGGCGCGCAGATCGAAGCTGGCCTGCCGCTGGCGGCGTTGGGCAACCGCGACGCGTCGGGCAATCTGTTTTTCCAGACCCAGTCGTTTGCGGCCATGCTGCCGGCGTCGCTCCCCATGGGCAAAGCCGACAACCAAATTCTGGGCGTGGTGCGCGCACTGCAGGAGCAGCACCCTGGGCGCGAGGTTGTGCTGGTGTCCAAAGACATCAACATGCGCATCAAGGCGCATGCGCTCGGGCTGCCGGCAGAAGACTATTTCAACGATCAGGTCCTGGAAGATACCGATCTTCTCTACAGCGGCATCCTCGAGTTGCCGGCTGATTTCTGGGACAAGCATGGCAAGGGCGTTGAATCCTGGCAGCAAAACGGCAACACGCTCTACCGGATCACAGGACCGCTCATCGGTCGACTGATGCTCAATCAGTTCGTCTACCTCGAGGGCGACACGCCACTCACCGCGCGAGTGCGGGAAATCGTCGGCAAGACCGCGGTGCTTCAGACGCTGAAAGATCACGGCCACCATCGAAACGCTGTCTGGGGCGTGGGCGCGCGCAATCGGGAACAGAATTTCGCGCTCAACCTGCTGCTCGATCCGGAGATCGATTTCGTCACCCTGCTCGGTCAGGCGGGCACCGGCAAGACGCTGCTTGCGCTCGCCGCCGGGCTCACGCAGGTGCTCGAGAGCCGTCGCTATACCGAGATCATCATGACCCGCGCCACCGTGCCCGTGGGCGAAGACATCGGCTATCTGCCGGGTACCGAAGAGGAAAAAATGCAGCCCTGGATGGGCGCGCTCGAGGACAACCTCGAAGTGCTACTGCAGGGCGACCCGGCGGCCGGCGAATGGGGCCGCTCGGCGTCCACCGATCTGGTGCGCACCCGCATCAAGGTGAAGGCACTGTCGTTCATGCGCGGGCGCACCTTCATCAATAAATTCCTGATCATTGATGAGGCCCAGAACCTTACGCCCAAGCAGATGAAAACGCTCATCACGCGTGCGGGCCCCGGCACCAAGGTGGTATGCCTTGGCAACATCGCACAGATCGATACGCCTTATCTCACCGAGGGTTCATCCGGCCTCACCTATGTCGTGGATCGGTTCAAAGGCTGGGCCCACTCTGGGCATGTGACCCTGCAACGAGGCGAACGCTCCCGGCTAGCCGATTTCGCAGCCGATGCGCTTTAGGAAAGCGCATCGAGCGCAGGCCTTCGGTGAGTCACGCTAACCGGACAAACGCCGGTGCGCTGGACCCATCAGGGCTGCGGCCCGGAGGTGTAGTTCTCGAACTTGGTGTAGGCGCCAATGAAGGTGAGGCGTACGGTGCCGATCGGGCCGTTACGTTGCTTGCCGATGATGATTTCGGCGGTGCCCTTGTCGGTGGAATCGGGGTTGTAGACCTCGTCGCGGTAGATGAAGATGATCACATCCGCATCCTGCTCGATGGCACCCGATTCGCGCAGATCCGACATCACCGGCCGCTTGTTGGGTCGCTGCTCGAGCGATCGGTTGAGCTGAGACAGCGCGATCACCGGACAATCAAGTTCCTTGGCAAGCGCCTTGAGCGAGCGCGAAATTTCGGAAATTTCGGTGGCGCGATTCTCACCGGCGCTCGAACCCGACATGAGCTGCAGGTAATCAATCACCACCAGGCCCAGCTTGCCGCACTGACGGGCCAGCCGCCGCGCTCGTGCGCGGAGCTCTAGCGAATTGAGCGCCGGCGATTCATCGATGTGAAGCGGCGACTCCTGCATCTTGGAGATGGCGCTGGTGAGCCGCGGCCAGTCGTCATCGATCAGGCGGCCGGTCCGGATGCGCTGCTGATCGAGTCGCCCGGATGAACACAGAATACGCATGGCCAGCTGCGTGGCACCCATTTCCATGCTGAACACCGCCACGGGCAGGCCTTGCTCGATCGCCACGTGTTCGCCGATGTTCATGGCAAAGCTGGTCTTGCCCATTGAGGGACGACCGGCCACGATGACCAGATCACCGGGCTGCATGCCCGAGGTCATGCGATCGAGATCGACATAACCAGTGGGCACGCCGGTCACGTCGCTGGTGTTGTCCTGGTTGTAGAGCTGATCAATGCGCTCGACGACCTTGCCCAGCAGGTCTTGCAGCGGCTGGAACCCCGCCTCGCCGCGGGTGCCGTCTTCTGCAATCTGAAAGATTTTCGACTCGGCCTCATCGAGGAGCTGCCGGGTGTCGCGGCCCTGCGGATTGAGCGCCGAAGTGGCGATTTCATCGGAGGTTGAAATCAGGCGCCGAAGCACTGCGCGATCACGGACGATCTCAGCGTAGCGCCGGATGTTTGCCGCTGAGGGCGTTTCGGTGGCAAGCGTGTTCAGATACGCCAGACCACCGGCCTCCTCGGCGTGCCCCGCGGTCTGTAGTGATTCGAGAACGGTCACCACATCAGCGGGCTGGCTACGCTCGATCAGCCGCGCAATTTGCTGCCAGATCAGGCGATGGTCGTACCGATAAAAGTCTCCCTCTCGTAGCAGATCGGCGACCCGGTCAAATGCGGTGTTGTCCAGCATCAGCCCGCCCAACACTGCCTGCTCGGCCTCAGTGGAGTGCGGAGGCGTGCGCAGCGCCGCGATCTCGGGATCGCGGGCAATCGATTCGGCGTCGGCAGAAGCGTCGGGAAACATGAGGTCCAGGGAAAGAAAATCGGCGGGAGTCTGTCCCGTTCAGGATACCTGACCGGTACCCTCATTAGCCATTCAGCTGGCCAGTCTGACGGAATATTAAGCGGCGGACTCGGCTGCCCTCGCCGCGCACAGCGAACGATCGCGCAGGCGCCGCACGAAGCGTGCTACTTCCCGGAGGCCACTCGGTGACTGGCACGGCCGCTGGCCGCCCAGGTTCGCACGTGCGCGCAGCGCAGACGAAAAAAGAGGCGCTCTCGCGCCCCTTTTCTACGGCTCGGTCCCGCCGTGGAGCGGGACCGACCGGCGCGATACCCGATCAGGCGGTATCGCCAAGCACCGACACCGTGACTTCGACCACGATATCGTGGTGCAGCGCGATCTCGAGCTTGTGGTCGCCAATGGTCTTGATGGGGCCAGTGGGCATGCGCACCATGGCCTTGCTGACCGTGTAGCCCTGGCTGGTGAGCCCTTCGGCCACATCAAAGTTGGTGACCGAGCCGAACAGCCGGCCATCAACACCGGCCTTAACCGTGGTCTGCCAGGTGTAGCCAGACAGACGTTCGCCCAGCGACCGGGCCGTAGCCAGCTTGTCGGACTGAACTTTTTCGAGTTCGGCGCGACGCGCTTCGAATTCTTTCAGCGCTGCGTCGGTGGCGCGGCGCGCCTTGCCCTGCGGGATTAAAAAATTGCGGGCGTAGCCGTCTTTGACGCGGACCACGTCACCCAGCTGGCCCAGATTGGCAACGCGTTCGAGCAGGATGATCTGCATGGTTCACCCCTCCTCAGTGGTTGTCGGTGTAAGGCAGCAGCGCGAGGAAACGCGCGCGCTTGATGGCGTCGCCGAGCTGGCGCTGATAGCGGGCCCGGGTGCCGGTGAGACGTGCGGGAATGATCTTCCCGGTCTCAGTGATGAAGTCTTTCAGCACGTCGACGTCTTTGTAGTCGATCCACTCGATTTTCTCAGCGGTGAACCGACAGAACTTGCGGCGCTTGAAGAGCGCGCTTTGAGTGTTGCGGCGGACTTTTTTGTCCTTCGTGCCACGACGCATAACCATGGTTGAACCTTTCAGAAAAATTCGGAACAGGGTTTAGGCGGATCCGGAGAGGGATGCCGGTGTCGGGTCGTGTTCGAACTCGGTGACATGCAGCAGCACGGACTTGCTGCCAAGGCGGCGAGGTGCAAGAAAGCCCTGCACGCGAAGCACGCTGCCAAGGGGCGTACGCGACAGCTGCTCGGCAGCCCGATCAGCAAAGCGCGCCGACAGATCGAGTTCGACCTGCCGGGGATGTCCGCCCTCGCGCTGCGTGGAGCGATGCGACAGAACTGCATCGATCATGGCAACGCCGCCTGGCGTGTAGCGCAAGGACTGCATGGACTGGAGCACCGCTTGCAGCGACACCGAGTTGGATTCCGGACCCAAACGAGCCGATCAGACCTGCGGCGCGGGCGCAGGCGCCGCGGGAGCAGGCGCTGCCGGGGCCGACTCGGCGGCAACCTTGCGAGCCTCTTCGCGCTGGATCTGCTTCCACATCGGGGAAGGACCGGTGTGCGCCCGTTTCATGGCCAGCGTGAGGTGCCGCAACACCGCATCGTTGAACTTGAAGGCGTGCTCGAGTTCGTCAAGTACGGGCTTGCCGCACTCGAGATTCATGAGCACATAGTGCGCTTTGGCGACTTTCTGGATCGGGTAGGCAAGCTGCCGACGACCCCAGTCTTCTACCCGGTGGATCTTGCCCTGCTGCGCCTCGACCATAGCCTTGTAGCGGTCGATCATGGCGGGGACCTGCTCGCTCTGATCGGGGTGAACGATCAGTACGATTTCGTAATGACGCATGTACGCTCCTTTTCTTCAAAATCGGATTCAGAACGGCCGCACACAACCCCGCCCGAACTTTCATGGGCTGCAGTGAATTGCAGCCTGAAAACCTTCGGAACAGACTGCTGTAAGCCTGTCGCGCTGAACCCCCGTTACCGGAAACGCGTCCGGTCCGCCCCTGGCCCCGGTCAAGTAAAATTGGTGGTTTCGAAATCGCTTCGCCTGTCACCTGCTCGCTCACGCAAGCCCTTGCTTCCACAAGCACTTGCTTTCACAAGCGCCCGCTTTCACAAGTTTTTACCCGCCATCGGCCGCCGAATCGATGCGTCTGTGGGTTGATCCGTGCGGCAGGAAACCGGAGATAATAGCGTTTGCCTGTGTCTTCGGCAAATTTGGCAGGCCGGTGCACACTCCGTTCAATGAAAGGACTCCTCGCATGTATGAATCCGACATCACCCGCTTCCTGAAAGACCTGCGAGCCGAACGTCCGCATCTTGAGCAGGCACAACGCGACGGCCGGGCGATCTGGTGGGACAAACCGCAAGACCTGGATACCTCCCGTCGAAACGACGATTCGCGAATCGCCCAGCGCCCCTACGTCTACTCACAAAAACCTTGAGCCAGGACCCACCCGCCGGGGACGCCGGCACGCCGGAGCAGCTTGAGCTGCGGATCGTTGCGCGGCTCTACGGCGCGCCGCTCGAGTCGCTCCCGCAAGACCTGTTCATTCCGCCTGACGCTCTCGAGGTCTACCTCGAGTCGTTCGAGGGCCCGCTCGACCTCCTGCTCTACCTGATCCGCAAGCAGAACTTCAACATCTTCGACATTCCGATGGCCGAGGTGACCCGGCAATACCTCACCTACATCGAGCAGATCCGCGAGCGCGATCTCGAACTCGCCTCCGATTACCTGCTGATGGCCGCACTGCTCATCGATATCAAGTCGCGGATGTTGCTGCCCGTCAAGCGGGCCGACGGCGAAGAAGAAGCAGCCGATCCGCGTGCCGAACTCGCCCGCCGGCTGATTGAATACGAGAACATGAAGCTTGCTGCTCACCGACTGGAAGCCTTGCCCCAGGTTGGGCGCGATTTCCTGCCGGCAGCGGCCATCGCCCAAACCGGTGGCGTGGTGCAACTTCCCGAGGTGAGCCTGGATGACCTGCGCCATGCCTGGGCTGACATCCTCCGCCGCGCAAGCCTGATCCAGCACCACCGTATCAGCCGCGAGGAACTGTCCGTCCGCGACTTCATGACCCGAATTCTGCGCAGCCTTCACAACCGCCGTTTTGCCGAATTCGAAGACCTGTTTGAAATCGAGCAGGGGACCCAGACGGTGGTGGTCACTTTCATTGCGCTCCTCGAACTCGCCCGCGAATCGCTGGTGGAAATCACCCAGGCCGAAGCCTTCGCCCCGATTTACGTCCGGCTTGCCTACCAGCCGAGCTGAGTGCCCTGGCCCGCGCCTGATGCCACTCGCAATCACCGAATCAGCCGACCTGTCCGCGCTCAACGCTTTTGGGATTGCTGCGCGCGCACGCCGACTGATCACGCTGACTGACGAGGCCGATGCGCCCGAGGCAATCGATCTGCTTCAGTCGGCCCCGCGATCGCTCTTGCTTGGTGCAGGCAGCAATCTGCTTTTCACGCGCGATGTCGACGGCACGGTGCTTAAGGTGTCGCTGAGTGGTCGCAAGGTCGCTGACGCCGCGCTCGAGGGCGTGGGGCTCGATGACCCCACCGTCCTGGTTGAGGCCGCGGCGGGCGAACCTTGGCACGACTTCGTTCTTTGGACGCTCGCTCAGGGGCTCAGTGGCCTGGAAAATCTCGCCCTCATTCCGGGGAGCGTGGGCGCCGCCCCGGTGCAGAACATTGGCGCTTATGGCGTTGAACTACGCGAACATCTGCACTCGGTTCGGGCGCTGTCGCTCGAAGATGGCCGCCCTTGCGAATTCGTGGCCGCTGAATGCGGATTCGGCTACCGTGACAGCCGATTTCGCAGCAGCGCAGGGCGCTCGCAATGGCTGATCCTGTCGGTGCGCTTCGCGCTCTCACGTCATCCCAGGCCACGGCTCCACTACCCTGATCTACGGACGGCCTTCCCACCCACAGCCCCGCCGCCCTCGCCGCTAGCCATCGCCCGCGCGGTCTGCGCTATTCGCGAACGCAAGCTTCCCAACCCGGCCGAACTCGGCAATGCCGGCAGTTTTTTCCGTAATCCGGTGGTGGAGGCGACACACGCCGATCGGCTGGCCGCAAAGCACCCCGGGCTTCCGGTCTACCGCGATCCCGCAGCACCCCACCAGGCCAAGCTACCTGCAGGCTGGCTAATCGAACAATGCGGATGGAAAGGCGCCCGCCGCGGCGATGCCGGTGTGCACACACAGCATGCGCTGGTGCTGGTGAATTACGGACGCGCGCGGGGCGCTGATATTGCCGCGCTGGCAGCCGACATTCAGGCCTCGGTCATCGAGCAGTTCGGTGTGCGACTCGAGCCTGAAGTGGTGTTTGTCTGACGACCGCCCCGCCGGTTGCCGTGCCCGTTGCCGCTAACCGCGGCGAAACACCCAGGTGTCAGCCTCCGAGGCCGACGGGTCGAAGCGATAGCCATCACGATCGAACGCCTTTAAGGCTTCGGGATCCTCGATTCGCTGGTCGATGGCGTAACGCGTCATGCCGCCGCGTGCGCGCTTGGCGGAAAAGCTCACCACCTTCCAACCCGATTCGCGTCGCTCCTCAAAGACCGGCTGCACAATGCGCACCCCCAAGGCCTTCGGCGGCACAGCGCGGAAATATTCGTTGGATGCCAGATTGACGAGAACCGGATGGGCATGCGCCGCCAACTCGGTCGCAAGCGCGTGGGCAAGCCGCTCGCCCCAGAAGCGGTACAGATCGGGGCCGCGCCCGGTCTCCATTCGCGTACCCATTTCAAGCCGGTAGGGCTGAATCAGGTCGAGCGGCCGCAACACGCCGTACAGGCCAGACAGGATACGGACCCGCGCCTGTGCCCACCCCAGGGCTGCCTCATCAAGCGTTGGCGCCGACAGCCCCTCGTAGACATCCCCCGCAAAGGCCAGCGCAGCCTGCCTGGCGTTGGCGCGGTCAAACGGCGGTTTCCAGGCGCGAAAGCGCTCGGCATTCAACTGCGCGAGCGCCGGGCTGATCTCCATCATTTCCTGAAGCTGCGCGGCAGGCAGCTTTTTCAGCCGTGACACCAGGCGGGTCGATTCCTGAAGAAAATCCGGCTGCGAGAAGTTTGACGTGACGGGCGGGGATTCGAAGTCCAGCGTCTTGGCGGGCGACAGAACAATAATCATGCTTGGTGCGCGGCGACCGGTGGATAACGGGATGCCGCGATGATGGCACGGTTAGCAATGCCCCCTCGAGATCACGGAACTTCAGGTGCGCGGATGCCCGTCTCGACCCGGCGCCAGCGGCCGCCGCGCTACGGTCGCCGAATGCGCCAGATGGCGCTCGATATCGACCCGCCCCATCCGACCGATATCGCTGGCGATTTCAAGCTCACAGTGAGCCTTGCACGGCGGCGAGAGCGCCGCGCGCAGCGCGCCCAGCATCGCTGGGGGAGCGACCAGCGCAAGTCTGCGAAAGCTGCCCTCCGCAAGCCCACGATCAATGCGATCGGCAATCCGCTCGGCGAACCGATGGCGGCTCACCGCACGAGGGCTGGTGTGCGGCGAGATCGCATGCCTCGCGCCGCCCACACTTTCAAATGATCGCCCGGGTCGGTCGTGAAGAAGCGCGCGTTCCGGCAGACGCCCTTCTGGCTGTATCAGGTCCTCGATCTCCCGAAGCGGCGCGGGTAGCTCCGCTGCCATGAAGATCCGAGCGCGCGCTGAATCCGCCACTACCACCCACCATCCTGCTTCCATGGTCGTACCTCCGTCGCGCCAGGCGCCACACATCGGTTTGCGGCCGGCTAGCCGCTACTGAGTCGACCCTAACGGCGCCCAGCCGCGCCCCCATTGACCATCGGCATGGACCTTCCTTCTTCCTCCTAACCGTCCGATAAGCGGTGTTACTTGCCTTGCTGGGCCGGGCATCAGGCAGGTACGCTTCGGGAATGAAATTCCGGATCGTAGTGTTCGCGGCCATCGCTTGCGGCATCGTGGTGGCCCTTGCCGCTGCCCTCATCACACGATTTGATCCTGACGCCGCCGCAGAGCAAGTGCGCGAGTTCGTTCGCGAGCGCTATGGGCGCGAGCTTCGCTTCGAGGGCCCACTCGCACTCTCGCTCTGGCCTGTGCTGTCCGTCGCGGTGCCACGCGCGACTCTGTCCGACGTGGGTTCAGAGCGGCAGGCCGCCAGGATCGAGCGCGCCAACGTTGAAATCGCGTGGCTGCCCCTTCTTCGCGGTCGGGTGATCGTTGAGCACGCCCGGGTGACGGGGCTTCACCTCAGCATCGAGCAGCGCGCTGATGGCACCCGTAACATCGACAATCTGATCGCCCCGCTGTCAGCCACCCCCGACACCGCACCCGGCGATGAGCCGCCAGCGCGCCGCCCGCGAATCGAAATCGGCAAGGTCGAACTCTCCGAGGCGAGCATCGAATATTCCGATTCCGCGCGCGGCATCATCGTCTGGCTCGACGACATCGAACTCAAGCTCGATGAGGTCGATTCGAGGATGGTCACGCCGATGTCGCTACGTGCGCGCTGGGTGTCAGCCCCATTTGGACTCAGCGCACTGGTACGGGTCAGCGGCACGCTCGACATCGACCCCGCAAAGCGAACCGTGGGCCTGCGCGGGGCGGAAATGAGCGTGCGCGGCTTCAAGGATGGACGCCCGCTCGATGCCAACGCCCGGGCACGTCGCATGTCGGTCACCCTGGGTCGCCCTGGCCTGGTCGGCCGCCTCGAGTCGTTTGCCGTTGGCTTGAAGGCGGGCGGTGACGATTGGGCGATTGACGCTGCGCACGCCCGCGGCGCAGCGCTCGACTACGACGGTATCCGGTTGGCCTTTGCCGCCAGCGGCGTGGAGGCGAACGCGCGCGGGCGCATGCGTCACGGCACCTTCGAGGCCAACCTGGCGCTTCCCGAGGTCGTCATCGCCAATCCAACCAGCCGCGGCAAGCCGATCGATGCTGCGCTGCGTTGGCGCGGTTCGCAAGAGCTCGACCTGAAGCTCACGCTAGACGGCCTGTCGGGCGGCGTGCAGAACTTCTCGGCCAGCCGCCTCACGCTGTCGGCGGATGCCACAGCCGGTACGCTTGAGTCAGCCCTCCGGCTCACCGGAGCAATACGCGCCGACCTCGATGCGGCGAGCATCAATCTGGGGCAGATTGCAGGCACCTTGGCGCTCGACCCAGGCTCGGGTCAACCGGCCGTCCGGCTACCGCTCAGCGGTTCCCTTCACACGGAAGGTTCCGCCCGAACCATCGATGCCGACCTCGAAACGCGCCTTGAAGCGAGCCTCATGCGGCTACGCACCCGCTATGACCCGGCCCGGACAGAGGGCCGCCTTGCCGTCACGCTCGCCGCAGATCAACTCGACCTCGATCGCGTCGACGCCCTCCTTTCACCGGTATTCAATGCCCTCGAGGCCCCCTCGCGTCGCACCGACGGCCAGACCGGCCGGCAAGCGGAACGATCAGCAGAGTCTGGCCGCACCAACGCCCCGCCCCTGTCTATGAATCCCCGAGCGCGCGCGGCCTCAACCGAACCGGTCAAGCCGCAAGCACGCACTCCTGCGGCCACACTTCAGCGCGCAGCGGGCGGCAACTGGACTGCCGACCTACAGATCGGGCAACTGAAAGCCGACTGGGTTCGCGCCGCCGCGGTGAAGCTCTCGGCGCAATCCTATGACGGGGGATTCCGGATCCCCGCCCTGTCTCTTTCGATGCATGGCGGCACCCTGACCGCGCAGGCCGACTTCAATCGTCTGAGCGAGCGATTTACCCTCTCCACTCAGGCGCGTGCAATAGACATCGCCGCCCTGCTCGACACGTTGGGACAGCCGCGCCGCCTCGAGGGACTCGCCGATTGGCGCGCCGAACTGAGCGGTCAGATCGCCGACGCTCCGCTGGCGGACAGCCTTAGCGGCGAAGTCGCGTTGACGGTCGCCGACGGTCGGCTTCACGGGGTCGACCTGGCGCGGGCGGTACGCGATGCCGCCCAACGCATTCGCGCAGGCCGTGATGCCCGCGCCGACGCCACCGAGGGCGCTCAGTCTCCAACGGTCACGGCTGCAAGCTTCACCGAGTTCAACCGCCTGGCCGCCCGCTTCAACCTTGGCAATGGCAAGGCGAGAAGCCGTGATCTGCTCCTCGAAACAGCCATCGTGCGAGCCAGTGGCAGTGGCATCATCGATCTTCAGCAGCAGGCTGTGGAGGCCAACTTTCGCGTAGGTCTCGTGAGCCCCGGCAGCGACCCGCTGCTCGCGGCCTTGAATCGGCTCAGCCTTCCCGTGCAGGTCAGGGGCCCGCTCAGCCAGCCGGAGTGGCGAATCGATATCGCGTCAATGCTGCCGCCACGGTTACGGCGCTAAGCAGCGAATGGCTGGTTTTCGGAGCCTTCGCCCCCACGTATCATCCGCGGGTTAGCCATTCCCCGCCCAGGAGCTGCTCTTGCAGGACCCCAACAAGCCAATACGCCTTCAATTCCAGGCCAATGTCCAAGGCGGTGGCCCGGTGGCGAAATTCATCGCCGGAGTCGTCGGTCTTGCGGTGATCGGCGTAGCGCTTTTTTTATCCGTTTTCGTGTTCGCCGGCCTGCTTGTGGTGGGCGTGCTCGCGGGCGGATGGTTTTGGTGGCGAACGCGAAAGCTGCGTAAGCAGTTGCGCGAATCAATCGACGCAGCAGCGCGCGAAGCCCTCCGACAGGCCGAAGCGCGCACCGCTGCCAATCCGGCCAGCCAAGGTACTGTGATCGAGGGCGATTTCATCCGCGCCAAGCCTGCCGACCCTGCACAGGGCTCCGAGCCGCGTCGGTAGGCGAACAGGACGGCTCTGGCGCCAAGTCGCTCGGCGCGCCGCACGCCTGGCTGAGTTTGCGTGCATCGCCGCAGCTATCGGCGCGAGGCAGCGCCCGCAAGGCTTCGGATTCATTGATTGCACTGCCAGCGCGACCCGGTGAGCCACCGAGCGCAACCGCTTGTACCCGCAGGTGTGCGCTCAATCTGAGCGCATAAAAAAAGCGGCCCCTGGGGGCCGCTCTTTTCCGTTGAACACCACCGCCTGCGCTGGACGCCGGCGGGTGAGGTGTTTGCCGGTCAGCTGAGGTGCTTGCCCACCAGCTTGGTCATCTCGAACATGTTGACCGACGCCTTGCCAAACACCGCCTTCAGCTTGTCGTCAGCGTTGATCTGACGCTTGTTGTTTGCGTCTTGGAGCTTGGCCTTCTTGATGTACTCCCACATACGCTTCACGACTTCGGTACGCGGCAGCGGCTTGTCACCCACCACGGCAGCCAGGGCGGCGCTGGGGGTCAGGGCCTTCATGAATGCAGCGTTGGGCGTGCGGGCCTTCTTGGCAGCCGGCTTTTTCGCGGGAGCGGCTTTCTTGGCTGGAGCCGCTTTCTTCGCTGGAGCAGCTTTCTTGGCTGGAGCAGCTTTCTTGGCCGGGGCCGCTTTCGTGGCGGCTGGCTTCTTGGCCGCTACCTTAGCGGCGGGCTTCTTGGCGGCGGGTTTCTTAGCGGCCTTCTTGGCAGTTGCCATGTTCGACTCTCCTGGTTCGAATCCGGGGTGGATAGCGGTCTTGCCGGTCACGGGGAAAACAACGATTTATCCCCGGATCCATGCAAGACCGAAGAATGCCGGATAAATGCGCAGGCGCCAATAGGGAGAGCACGTGTTTTTTTCCGTGTTGTACCGAAGAGGCAGCGCATTGGATCCGACAAAGCCTCAGGCGGCCTCTCCCTCACGCGAGGCACGCCGGCGCTCATGCTCCTTCAGGAAGCGCTTACGAAGGCGTATCGACGAGGGCGTGACCTCCACAAGCTCATCGTCGGCAATGAATTCGACCGCCTTTTCGAGGGTCAACTCAACCGGCGGCGTGAGCTGAATGTTTTCGTCCTTCCCAGAGGCGCGAACGTTGGTGAGCTTCTTCTCGCGAATCGGATTGACCACCAGATCGTTGTCGCGCGTGTGGATCCCAATCACCATGCCCTCATACACTGGGTCGTTGGGCTTGACGAACATCCTTCCCCGGTCTTGCAGCTTCCAGAGCGCGTAGGTCACGGCTGCGCCATCGTCCTGCGAGATGAGCACCCCGTTGCGACGCGCATCGATCTCACCCGCCCAAGGAGCGTACTCATCGAACACATGGCTGGCGATGCCCGTGCCGCGAGTCAGGTTCAAAAACTCGTTGTGAAACCCGATCAGGCCACGCGCGGGCACGCGGTAGTCGAGCCGCACGCGCCCCCTGCCATCGGGCTCCATGGCCACCAGCTCACCGCGCCGTCCGGCGAGCATCTCCATGACACCGCCCTGGTGCGCATCTTCGATATCGATCGCCAGTGTTTCGAACGGCTCGAACCGTTCGCCATCGACCACCCGCATGCGGGGCTTGGGACGCGAGACAGCGAGCTCATAGCCTTCACGCCGCATGTTCTCGATCAGGATGGTGAGGTGCAGTTCGCCACGCCCCGACACGATGAACGTATCGGAATCGGCCGTGAATTCGACTCGCAAAGCCACGTTACTTTTCAACTCGCGCTCGAGCCGCTCGCGCAGCTGCCGGCTGGTCACGAAGCGGCCTTCGCGCCCCGCCATCGGCGAGGTGTTGACCAGAAACTCCATGGTCATGGTGGGCTCATCGACACTCAGCATGGGGAGCGCCTCAGGCCGCGCGGTATCGGCGAGCGTGCAACCAATTCCCACTTCCTCAATGCCATTGATCGCCACAATGTCGCCCGCCTGCGCTTCGTCGACCACCACACGCTCGAGGCCCTTGAAGCGCAGCACCTGGTTGACCTTGGCCTGCACCGGACTCACCCCGCCAGTGGCCGGGTCACCGTGCAGGATCATGACCGGCTGCCCGGTGCGAATACGCCCGCGATTGATGCGGCCAATGCCGATTCGCCCCACATAGCTCGAATAATCCAGCGCTGAAATCTGTAACTGGAGGGGACCGTCCGGGTCGTCAGCGCGCGCCGGAACGTGCCGCAGGATTGCCCGAAAGAGCGGATCCATATCGCACTTGCCCGCCTCAGCGGAAGGCAGATCACGGAGCGAATCGAGCGCGTAGCCGTTCACCGCGGAGGCATACACCACCGGAAAATCAAGCTGCTCTTCGCTTGCGCCCAGGCGGTCAAACAGGTCAAAGGTCTGGCTCACTACCCAATCAGGACGCGCGCCCGGCCGGTCAATCTTATTTACCACCACGATCGGACGAAGCCCCAACGCAAGCGCCTTGCGCGTAACGAAGCGGGTCTGCGGCATAGGTCCTTCCACCGCGTCGACCAATAGCAATACGCCGTCAACCATCGACAGCGCGCGCTCCACCTCGCCGCCGAAGTCGGCATGCCCCGGGGTATCAACAATGTTGATCCGGGTGCCGTCGAAATCGACCGCACAGTTTTTGGCCAGAATTGTGATGCCGCGCTCGCGTTCGAGATCGTTGCTATCCATCACGCGCTCAGCCACCTGCTGATTGGCACGGAAGGTGCCCGACTGACGCAGCAGCTGATCGACCAGCGTGGTCTTGCCATGATCGACGTGGGCGATGATGGCGATGTTGCGAATGGCCTGGGTAGTCATGAGAGGATGTCCTGAGGATGGCGTTCTGTTTTGAATGAAACACAATTAGAGTGACCGCCGCATGACACGGCGTGTCGCCTCGGTATCAACAATCGGCAGGTGCGGCGATCAAGCGCTGAGAGATCAGTACGCCCGCTTCGAGCATCGCCACGCCGAGGAGGCGATCGGCGTGATAGACGCGCACCCGCTCGGGCGATGAATCGGTACGCGGGGCCACGCGCAGGCGCTGGCCCTGGCTGAGACGCTGCGCCGACTCCGAATCAAGCTCGATCCGGGTGAGACGCTGCAGCAGACGGTCGAGCGGCGCCAACTGGGCTCGCCGTTCGGCAAGCGGCAACACTTCGAGCGCTTCAAGCGATACCGCGCTATTGAGCGTGAGCGTATCGACCGCCTCGCGACGCAGATCCGAAAGCCACGCACCGCAACCCGCCGCCTCACCTATGTCTTCGGCCAGCGTTCGCACATAGGTGCCCTTGCTGCACACCACGCGAATTTGCGCCGTGTCGCCCTCGGCATGGAGGAGGTCGATCCGGTGAATCGTGATCTCGCGCAGCGCGCGCTCGATCTCGATGCCGCTGCGTGCGTACTCGTAAAGTGGTCGTCCTTGATGCTTGAGTGCGGAATGCATAGGCGGGCGCTGCGCGATCACTCCGATGAACCGATCGAGCGCGGCCCGCAATACAGGCTCGGTAGGCAAGCTGCATCCGGTTGGGGTGAGCGTACCCTCAGCGTCGCCGGTGCTACTGGTCTCGCCCAACCGGAGCGTCGCCGCATAGGTCTTGTCGGCCTCAAGCAGGTCATGCGCAAACTTGGTGGCTTCACCAAACAGAATCGGAAGCAGGCCGCTTGCCATGGGGTCGAGCGTGCCGCCATGACCCGCCTTGGCAGCGCCCAGTAGCCGGCGTGCGGTCAGCATGGCGTGGTTCGAACTCAACCCCTTGGGCTTATCGAGGAGAAGCACGCCGTCTACGCGATCGCGAATGGGTGCCGGGCGCTCGGCGCGGGACTGCCGCGCCTCGGAGGCTGCGCTCACTCGTCGGCCTGGCGACGGTTGGCTTCGCTGATCAGACGGTCGAGCTCCAGCCCGCGGAGCGTCGAGCGGTCGAGCACGAAGCGCAGTTCGGGCGTGGTGTGGATACGAACGCGTCGGCCGATCTGGCCGCGCAGAAAGCCCGCAGCCCGCGTCAGCGCCTGGGTCGTGGCCTTGACGGTGGCGTCATCATCAGGAAGCACTGTGAAATGCACCGTGGCATAGGCGTAGTCGGGCGTGAGGTCGACCCCGGTGAGCGTGACCATGCCCGGGCCCGGATCTTTCAGCTCGCCGCGGATCAGGAGCGCGAGTTCCTGATGAATCAGTTCCGCGACCCTGATCCCGCGAGGGGTCGCGGATGCACTGCGCTTAGCCATCGTGCTGCCTTACAACGAGGTTCGTGCGACTTCCTTGACTTCGAACGCTTCGATCTGGTCGCGCTCACGAATGTCGTCATAGCCGCGCAGCGACAGACCGCATTCAAAGCCTTCCTTCACCTCGCGTACGTCATCCTTGAAGCGTTTGAGCGAATCGAGCTCGCCTGTCCAGATGACCGTGTTGTCGCGCAGCAGGCGCACGCGTGCGCCCCGGCGAACCACACCCTCGAGCACCATACAGCCGGCGATCGTGCCCACCTTGGAGACGCGGAAGATCTGCCGGATCTCGACCAGGCCGAGGGTTTCTTCCTTCTGCTCGGGTGAGAGCAGACCGGCCATGGCCGCTTTGACCTCGTCGACGGCGTCGTAAATGATGTTGTAGTAGCGGATGTCAACGCCGTTGGTTTCAGCCAAGCGCTTGGCGGCCTGGTCGGCGCGCACATTGAAGCCAATAATGACCGCCTTCGAGGCGGTAGCCAGATTGACATCGGACTCGGTGATCCCCCCCACAGCCTGGTGCACCACGGTGATTCGCACTTCGTCGGTGCCGAGTTTGAGCATGGCGTGGGTAAGCGCCTCTTGCGAACCCTGCACATCGGCCTTGATGATGAGGGGCAGCGTTTTCACGTCGCCTTCGGCCATCTGCTCGAGCATGTTTTCGAGCTTGGCCGCCTGCCGCTTGGCGAGCTTCACATCACGGAATTTACCCTGACGGAACAGCGCGATCTCGCGCGCCTTGCGCTCATCACCCAGCACGATCACTTCCTCGCCTGCGGCGGGCACTTCGGCCAGACCCTGAATCTCAACCGGAATCGAGGGACCCGCCTCGGTCACTGGCCGGGCGTTTTCATCGAGCATGGCACGCACGCGACCAAACGCAGAGCCTGCCAGTACGACGTCACCCCGCTTGAGCGTACCGGACTGCACCAGAACCGTGGCAACCGGGCCGCGCCCTTTGTCGAGGCGAGCTTCAATGACCAGACCTTTGGCCGCACCATCGCGCACCGCCTTCAGTTCGAGCACCTCGGCCTGTAGCAGCACGTTTTCCAGCAGGGAATCAATCCCTTCGCCGGTCTTGGCCGACACGGGCACCAGTGGCGAGTCACCACCGTATTCTTCGGGCACCACCTCCTGCGCGACCAGCTCCTGCTTGACTCGGTCGGGGTTGGCGTCTGGCTTGTCGATCTTGTTCATGGCGACCACGATCGGCACATTGGCTGCACGGGCATGCCGGATGGCCTCGATCGTCTGGGGCATCACCCCGTCGTCGGCGGCAACCACCAGGATGACGATGTCGGTGGCCTTGGCACCGCGCGCCCGCATTGCGGTAAACGCCTCGTGACCCGGGGTATCGAGGAAGGTGATGACACCGCGTGGCGTCTGTACATGGTAGGCGCCGATGTGCTGGGTGATGCCACCGGCCTCGCCGGCCGCGACCTTCGCGCGACGGATCGAATCAAGCAGCGAGGTCTTGCCGTGATCGACGTGACCCATGACGGTCACCACCGGGGGACGCGCCAATTGCTCGCCAGCCTCGACACTCTCCTCCAGGAAAGCTTCAGGATCGTCAAGCTTGGCGGCGACCGCGACATGCCCCATTTCCTGGACCACAATCATCGCGGTGTCCTGATCGAGCACCTGATTGATGGTGACCATCTGGCCAAGTTTCATGAGGGTCTTGATGACCTCGGCAGCCTTGACCGACATCTTGTGGGCGAGATCGGCCACGGTGATGGTTTCAGGGATGTGTGCCTCGCGAACCACGGCTTCGGCGGGCGCTGCCTGAGCAGGTGCCGCCTCGGCGTTCCGATCGCGACCCCGGTTGGAGCCACCGCGTGGACCTCGCCAACCAGCACTGCCGCCTGACGAATCACCGCGTGTTTTGATGGCACGCTTTTTCGCAGCTTCCTCAGACCAGGTCGAGGACAGCTTTTCGGACTTGACATGCTTTTTCTGAGCATCGCCCGCCGGCGCGGTTGTGGGAGCGGTGCGCGACGGCGTGCCGGCCGCGCGGTGCAGGGTTCCCTTGACACCGGCCTTGGCGCCAGCCGGTGTCTGCGCGGCTGCGGCCTGCGGAGCCGCTTGCTGAGCGGGCTGCGCAACCGGCGGTGGCGCAGGCGGCGGCGCCTCAACGGGCTTGGGCGCGGGTTTTCTCGCGCTGCTCATCAGTCGGTTGATCTCGGCGACTTCAGCCTCGGCGCGGGCACGCGCTTCGGACCTGACACGCGCTTCCTCGTCGGCGCGCTTGCGCGCATCGGCGGCAGCCTGAGCCTGGGCGGCAGCCTGGGCCTCGGCCGTGCGGCGCGCGGCCTCCTCGGCCTCGCGAGCCTTGGCCCCCTCATCGCTCGCACTCGGTGCCGCCGTCTCGGTGGCGGTTTGCTGTTCGCGGCGCCGGGCTTCGTTCTCGGCCGCCAGCCGCTGCTGTTCAGCGAGCGCCTCGGCCTCGCGCCGCGCAGCCTCTGCTGCCGCGGCTTCGGCCTTCAGACGCTCTTCCTCCAGCCGCTGCTGCTTTTCTTGCAGCTCGGCCGCCTGGCGTTCGAGCAACTGCTGCTGACGGCGGTCTTCTTCCTCGCGCAGCCGAAGCTGCTCTTCGTCAATCGCAACCGGTGCAGCCGGCACCGCGGCCTCGGGGGCCTGCCCTTCAGCGCCGTCACGCTTGACGAACACACGCTTCTTGCGGACCTCGACCTGAATCGTTCGCGCCTTACCCGTGGCATCAGCCTGTTTGATTTCAGAGGTCTGCTTGCGGGTGAGCGTGATTTTTTTCTTGGGTGCCTCAGCGCCGCCATGAGCCCGACGCAGCGCCTGGAGCAGGCGCTCCTTGTCGGCTTCGGTGACGGTGTCATCGCCCGAGATCTTCTCGACGCCAGCCGACCGCAGCTGCTCGAGCAGCATCTCGACGGGCATCTTGAGCTCAGTGGCGAAACTTGCAACGTTGGTGCTTGCCATCTCTATCCTTCCCTCACCGGGGCGCTGTGGAACCGCCCTCAGGCCTGCTCGCTCTCAAACCAGTGCGCACGGGCGCGAATAATCAGCTCGCGCGCGCGCTGGTCATCAATGCCGGTTGCCTCGACCAATTCGTCGACCGCAAGCTCGGCGAGTTCGTCGCGCGTGTGCACCCCTGCATCGGCCAGACGCGCCGCCAGCGCGCGATCCATGCCCTCCAGCGACAGCAGGTCTTCGGCCGCCGACCCGAGCTTTTCCTCGGTGGCGATGGCTTCAGTGAGCAGCACATTGCGCGCACGATCTCGCAACTCGTTGACGGTATCTTCGTCGAAAGCCTCGATCTCGAGCATCTCGTTGAGAGGCACGTAAGCGATTTCTTCGAGGCTGGTGAAACCTTCGTCAATGAGGATGTCGGCCACCTCCTCGTCGACGTCAAGGCGGGCAACGAAAATATCCCGAACCTCACCGCGCTCAGTCGCCGACTTCTGCTGCGACTCTTCACGGGTCATGATGTTGATTTGCCAGCCGGTGAGTTCCGACGCCAGGCGCACGTTACGTCCGCCCGTGCCGATCGCCAGAGCGAGGTTGTCTTCATCAACCACCACGTCCATCGCGTGCTTGTCTTCATCCACCACAATTGAAGACACATTGGCCGGGGCCAGGGCACCGATCACAAACTGCGCGGGATCCTCCGACCACAACACGATATCAACGCGCTCACCTGCCAGTTCGCCGGTCACTGCCTGGACGCGCGACCCGCGCACGCCAACACAGGTGCCAATTGGATCAATGCGGCGATCGGTGGTGTGCACAGCGATCTTGGCGCGTACGCCGGGGTCGCGTGCGGCAGCCTTGATCTGGAGCAACCCCTGCTCGATCTCTGGCACCTCGTTGGTGAAGAGGTGGCGAATGAATTCGGGCGAGGTGCGTGACAGGATCAGTTGCGGGCCACGGCCCTCGCGATTAACGCGCAGCACGAGCGCGCGGACGCGATCGCCGACCCGCAGATTTTCCTTCGGAATCATCTGGTCGCGTGGCAGGCGCGCTTCGAGCTTGCCCGTTTCGAGGATGGCGCCCTCGCGATCAATGCGCTTGATGGTGCCCGACATGATCGGCTCATCACGCGCAAGGAAATCGTCGATGATTTGCTCGCGCTCGGCCTCACGGATTCGCTGAAGGATGACTTGTTTGGCCGCCTGCGCGCCGATCCGACCCAACTCAACCGCTTCGAGTTCTTCCTCGATGAAGTCGCCCACCTGCACGTCGGAAATCTGCTTTTGCGCTTCGGTGAGGATGATCTGGATGTCGTGGTCTTCAAGCTCGCCATCAGGTACCACCTGCCAGCGCCGGAAGGCCTCGTAGTCACCCGACAGGCGGTCAATCGTGACTCGCACATCGGTCTCTTCCTTGAAGCGCTTCTTGGTGGCCGAGGCCAGCGCGGTTTCGAGCGCGGCAAATACGACATCGCGCGCAACGTTTTTCTCGCGCGCCAGCGCATCGACCAACAGCAGGACTTCACGGCTCATGATCAGCTCCTAAAACTTCACGATCGGCACCAGACGTGCCCGCTCGACCTCGTCGAGCGAAAAGACAAGTTTACGAACGGATGGCGGCTCGCCCGACTCAGCGCCCGACTCGGCGCCAGGCTTGGCCGGGGCGCGACGCACCCGCGCAGCGGACTTCGCAGCAACTTTCGCCGCCCCCGGGGTACGGGGTGTCACCGGCCTGGGCTCGACCAGTTCGAGTCCAAAGCGGCTGGATTCCTCAACGGTGAGGAGGCCCTCGAAATTGCGCCGCCCCTGGAACGGCTGCCGGAGCCGGATGGTGATCAGACTGCCCGCGAAACGGACAAAATCACGCGCCTGCTTGAGCGGTCGATCCAGACCGGGCGAGGACACCTCAAGCCGGCCGTAGTCGATATCTTCGACAGTGAAGACATGGCTCAACTGGCGGCTGACCGCCTCGCAATCTTCGATCTGGATCCCGGCGGTGGAATCGATGAACACACGCAACAGACCGCGCGGACCGAACTCGATATCGACAAGTTCGTAGCCAAGGGGGCCAATTGTGCGTTCAACCAGCGAATGCAGGTCGGGTACGCCCATGGAAATAGGACGGACCTCGGTTGATTCACCCGACTCGCGCGTGCGCTCGTCGCGTGACCTAGACCTCGCATTCACCCGTGTGTTCTCCGCATGAAATATCGATCTGGAAAAAAAAATGGGCTCGCAAGCCCATTTCCACCCACGCTCGCCCCTGAAAGCCTGCGGGGGCAAGTTAAACAACAAAAAATTATAACCTAGAACGGGGTGCCGTACCGGCGAGAACCCGAGCAGCGCAGGCTTCAGGACTGGGCAGGCGCCAGGCAAGCTGCCCTTTAAGCAGCGGCACCACCACCACCGGCACCACCACCACCGGCACCACCACCACCGGCACCACCGGCACCACCACCACCGGCACCACCACCACCGGCGCCACCGCCACCGCCGCCACCGCCGCCACCGCCGCCACCAGCACCACCACCCCGGCGACCCCGACGCGACCTGCGGCTCGCGCCGCCGCCCCCCGGCCCGCCCTGCCCTGGCTGTCCACCCTGCCCTGGCTGTCCACCCTGCCCTGGCTGTCCACCTTGTCCTGGCTGGCCTCCGGCGCCTGCCGTCCGTTGACCACCGCCGCCGCCCTTGCCACCTCCGCCCTTGCCCGCGAACTT
>CAIPNM010000413.1 GCA_903866395.1 uncultured bacterium | reverse complement strand
TTTTCAACCCGCAGCTGCTGCTGATCGATATCCATGGCTGGTGGGAACTGGCCCGGGTGGTTGCGGCCTGCACGCTTGCGATGCTGATCTTTAGCGCCCTCACGATGAACTGGTTCCGGGTGCGCAGTTGCTGGTGGGAGAGCGCGCTGCTCGCGGCGGCGGTGTTGCTCCTGTTTCGTCCGGACTTGCTCATGGACCAGCTGTCGCCAGCGTACCGGGCCGAGCCGGCGGCGAAAGTCTACGAGGTGGCGCGCGCAGTCCCCGATCATGACCGGCTGGTGATGGTGATTCGCGGCACCAACATCGAAGGCGATGACATCACCAAGACGGTGGCGATTGGGCTGGGTGCTGCGGGCGAGGACGGCAGGCGGCGGCTGTCGCAATCGGGCCTGCAGCTGATGACGTTGGGCGACAAGGTGCAGATTGGCGCGGTGCGGTTCGGGTCACGCGCTCAGAAGGCGGGTCTTGAGCAGGGCTGGGATGTGGTGTCGCTGCAGGTGCCCACCGATCGGCCTACGCCCCACTGGTTTTACCTTCCGGCGCTGGTCCTGATCGGTACGGTGTGGCTTTCGCAGGGGGCCAGGATGCGGCGCGGGACCGGGGTGTCTGGGGCGGGGTGACACCACAGTGGTGGCTGTCCGCGCAAGGCAGCCCGCCGCGTGCTGGTTCTGCGCGCTCATTCCTCGCGCGTACCGATTACCGAACCGTCCCCTCGGGTCCCGGCCTTGTCCGGCTCATCCCCCAGGGTTAGAGTTCAAGGTTGAATACCGATCACTCAGGAGGAGACCCATGAAATCAAGCCGCCGACTGGCGCTCGCCGCCCCCCTCGCAGCAGGCCTGCTGCTTGCCTTGTCCGGCCCTGCAGCTGCGCAATGGAAGCCTGCCAAACCCATCACCATCATTGTGCCGTGGGCCGCAGGTGGCGCCACCGATCAGGTGACGCGACTGGCGGCCGCCGAGCTCGAACCGGCGTTGGGCCAGAAAATCGTGGTCGTCAACCAACCGGGCGGCGCTGGGTCGATCGGCACCAAAAACGCCATGGAAGCCCCGCGTGATGGCTATACCTGGACGGCGGGCGCGGCCAAGCAACTGGGCACCTATCCGCTTCTGGGCATGCTGAACAGCAAGGTCGACGATTTTCACCTGTTCCTGTCGGTCACCAATGTGTCGATCGTGGCGGTGAATCCTTCGTCGCCCTATCAGACCCTGCCCCAGCTCCTCGAGGCGATGAAAGCCAAGCCGGTGTCGGTAGCCACCGCAGGCAATAGTTCTTCCGGGCACTTTGCAATGGAAACCATCGCCAAGGCCACCGGTGCGAAGTATCGTCACGTCACCTACGACGGCGGCAACCCCGCAGTGGTCGCCACGGTGGCCGGCGAAGCCGAGGTCACCACGCAGCTGGCTGTTGAAATGGCCGAGATGATCAAGGCCAAGCGTCTGCGTCCGCTGGCGGTGGTGGCCGATACCGCGCTC
The DNA here is from genome assembly GCA_903866395.1 of uncultured bacterium. Classification (GTDB taxonomy): domain Bacteria; phylum Pseudomonadota; class Gammaproteobacteria; order Burkholderiales; family Burkholderiaceae_E; genus SYIM01. The sequence goes on along the minus strand of CAIPNM010000413.1, from coordinate 12,783 downwards.
ACGATCGAAGGGTTCGGCACCATTCCCCCGATCACGCAATTCGTGCAGAACTTCCCCAAGGTGACCACCGGCTTCGGCATCTTCATCCCGAAGGGCGTACCGGCGGAAGTCGTGGCGACCGTCGAGAAACTCTGGGCCGAGAAAATCGAAAAGTCCGACAAGATCCGATCCTATGCCACTTCGCGCGGCGCGCTCTTTACGCCGCTCTTCGGCAAGGCCGCCTATGACGCGGTCTGGCCAACCGTGATCTCGGATGCGTTCCTGCTGCAGGACGCGGGCATGGCCAAGGTCACGCCTGAGTCCATCGGCATTCGTCGCTGAGCGAATTGCGTTCGCGATGAGACCAGGCCTCGGTTGGGCGGTGCTGGGTGCCGCGGTGTCAATCGGGGCCTGGCGAATGGACCGGCTCGAATCGCTCAGTATCGAGCCATGGTCCGCGCCGGGTCTGGTGCCTGGCGTGCTGGGTCTGTTGATGCTGGTGTTTGGTCTTGCGCTCGCACTCGCACCAGCAAGCGTCGATTCAGACCCGCCCGCGCCCATTGCCTGGCGCAAGCTCGCAGGGATCCTGGGCCTCACCGGGATCTTTGTGTTTGGCGCGCTTGGCCGGATACCGTTTGCGATCGGCGCAGCCGTCGTCATGTTCGTCTGGATGCTGACGCTCAGCTGGAACGATTCGCCCGGCCCCCGCACGCGCCTCGTCTTCCGCATTGCAATCACCGCAGGCATCGCGGCACTGGTGATCGCCCATCTGTTCCAGGACGTGTTCCTGGTGCGACTTCCCTGAGGCGGAGGCAACGCTGGACGGACTCACGATGCTGTTCGGGTCCCTCGTCAATCTGACGGGGCCCTGGCAGATTGCCTATGCGCTGGGCGCTACGCTGGTGGGGATCGTGATCGGTCTTCTGCCAGGTCTATCAGCAACCCTGGGCATTGCGCTCTTCACCACGCTCACCGTCAGGATGCAACCCACCGACGCCATTCTGGTGCTGGTCTGCGTCTACGTGGGCGCAATCTATGGCGGGAGCCGCACCTCAATTCTGCTCAATATTCCCGGTACGGCTGCAAACGCTGCCGCCTGCCTCGATGGCAATCAACTCGCACGTCAAGGCCGGGCCGGACGCGCCATGGGCATCGCGACCACGGGCTCGGTTGCTGGATCCTTGTTTGGCGTGTTCTGCCTGGCTGCGCTCACGCCGGTTCTGGCTGAGTTCGCGCTCAAATTCGGCGCGTTCGAGTTTTTCTGGCTGGGCCTTCTTGGTGTGCTGATGTCGGGAACGCTGACCGGCTCGGAACCCATCAAGGGCTGGTTGATGGGTCTGCTCGGCCTGTTTGTGGCGGGCATCGGCCAGGATCCGGTTCATGCCTACGACCGGTTCACCTTCGGCTGGCATGATCTGAGCGGTGGCATTCCGCTGATTCCCGCTCTGGTGGGGGCGTTCGGCTTTGCCGAGGTACTGATGGTGATGTCAGCGCCGCTGCAGCGTGCGGTGACCGAGTCGGTCGATTCCATCCTGCCGCGGCTGCGAGATGTGGTGCAGTACTGGCGCACCATTATTCGCTCGGGGCTGATTGGTGTGTTCATCGGCATTCTCCCTGGCGTGGGCGAAGACATGGCGGCCTGGAGTTCTTATGCCGCCGCGAGGCGCGCGAGTCGTGAGCGCGATCAGTTTGGCAAGGGCTCGGTGGAGGGGCTGATTGCCGCTGAAACGGGTGATAACGCGGCCGTTCCGGGCGCCATGATTCCCGCGCTTGCGCTGGGCATTCCGGGATCTGCGCCGGCGGCGGTGCTGATGGCCGCCATGATCATTCACGGCGCGCAACCCGGCCCAATGTTGATGACCACCCAGCCGCAGTTCATGTTCGACGTGGTGGCGATCACGCTGGTTGCAACGCTTGCCATTCTGCTCTTCGGGCTCATCATGGTGCGGCCCATTCTCTGGGTGCTCAGGGTGCCGCGCGAGGTGCTCATGCCCATCGTGTTTGTGCTCTGCGTGTTGGGCGCCTACTCCATCAGCCAGCGGCTCTTTGATGTGTGGGTGATGATGGGCGTGGGCGTGGTGTGCTTTTTCCTGCGACGGCGCGGCTATCCGGTTGCGCCCTTTGTGCTCGGTCTGGTGCTGGGCGATATCGTCGACAAAACGCTTCGGCGCGGGCTGGTGCTCTCCGATGGCAGTCTGCTGCCTTTCTTTACCCGACCGCTGAGCGCTGTGCTGGCGCTGATCGTCCTGATCGTGCTGCTGTCGCAGGTCCCGGCTGCCCGGCGGCTCTGGCAACGTGTGACCGGCTCCTAGGACATCGCCCACCCATGAGTACCTTCTCTTCCACACCACCCGCCAAGGGCTTCGCGAAGCGGCTCTCGCTCTGTAACGAGGTGATTGGCGATCTCCCTTTTGATCGGCAATGCGCATTGGCGGCTGCACTGGGCTATACCGGGCTTGAGGTTGCGCCCTTCACGTTGGCCGATGACCCGACCACGATCTCTGACCGTGACGCAGAGCAGGTTCGGGCGGTCGCGGCGGATCACGGCCTGGCGATCTCCGGGCTGCATTGGCTGCTGGTGAAGCCCGCTGGATTTTCCATGACCAGCCCCGACGAACCGACACGGCGTCGCACCGCACGCTGGATGGTGAGATGCGTGGAGCTTTGCGCGCTGATGGGGGGCCATTACCTGGTTCATGGCTCTGGCAAACAACGGTCGGTCTGGCCGGGGCAGTCACATGCCGACGCGCTGGCACTGGCCACCGAATGCTGGGCTGAGGCTGGCGCGGCAGCCACGCAGGCCGGAGTTCAATACTGCGTCGAGCCGCTCTCGGTTGATCAGACCTCGATCATCAACACGGTCGAGCAGGGGATGGCTGTGGTGCGCAACATCAATCAGCCGGGTTTGCGGACCATGCTCGATACCTGTTCAGGCGGCAAAACCGAAGCGCTGCCGCTTGAACAGGTGATCGATCTCCATTGGCCAAGCGGGCTGCTGGCCCACATTCAGTTCAATGACCGGAACCTGCGCGCACCCGGGCAGGGTGACGATCGCTTCGCGCCTATTTTGCAAGCGCTGGCAAGGCAGTCTTACGGCGGCTGGCTTGCGGTTGAACCGTTTGACTACCGACCCGACGGGCCCGGCTCAGCAGCGTTTGCTGCGGGCTATCTGCGCGGCACGCTACAGGCGCTCGGGCTCGACTGATACTCCAGCCGGGGCCCTATCAGCGCGCAAGCGGGCGCAGCGCCTGCCAATCGGGAAACGCCTGGCTCGCATAGCCGGGGCAGGCGAGTGAGTCAACCTTGATCATGCCCGCGCGGATGGCGAGTCGGGTTGCGCCATGACTCTGTTCATAGAGATCAGGGTGCGCGCTCAGAAAACTCGCCTGCTCAGCCGCTGGCAGATCGGCCATACCGTTCACATAGTGGTGGCCATTGCGCTCCACATGCGTGATGCCCAGGAAATTCACGAGCGCGAGGTCCTGCTGTAGTGCCAGCCCCGCTTGAATCGTGAGGTCCTCCCCGCTCATGAAATAGTTGCCGGTTTGCCCGGCCTGATCATTCCAATGGTGGCAGCGCGCCGCATTGATCACCGACCGCCAAAGACCCTTGCAGGTTTTGGAGGACACCCCGGTGTAGCCGAGTGCGCGCGCGCGCACGAACGCATCGAGCGTGTCGTCAGATTCATCGATGATCACGGGGGCGTGCTGCGCGAGCGCGGCAATGTCGCGGGTGAGTGCATTGGCGCGCTTGATGGGCTGCTCGATGAACGCCACGCTTTCCGCCAGTCGCTTGAGCCGTGAATCGCGCTGAATGGCCAGCCAGAGCTCGCTGATGCTTTCAACGTCGTCGTATTGCTCATTGCCATCGAGCGAGGCGCGGTAGGGATGCGGCATACGGTCGAGCACTGCTGCGATGGCGGCCAGTCGCTCGAGGTCGGCCTTCAGATCGCCGCCCACCTTGAGCTTGAACCATCGATGACCATAGCGCTGAACGACTTCCTCCAGGGTCTCGGGGAGCCCGTCGCCCACAGCGGGGCTGCCTGCGGGGCGGTCGCTCGCAGTGATGAGGTCGACCAGGCCCACGGTGTGCCGCGCCGCGAGCGTGGCGGCGGGCTTGAGCGTGGCGAGAAAGGCCGGGATATTGAAGCCCGCGAGATCAGGCGCGAGCTCGGCGGGCTGCAGGCCGCCCAGGTTTCGCTGCATGGCCTGATAGAAAGACAGGTTCTCAGCCCGGCACAACGCATCAAGCGCGGCCCGATCGAGGAGCGCCGGCCCGAAATTGGCGGTAAGCGTGTTCAGTCCGACTGTGCTTGCGCGGGCGATGTGATCGAGGTGATGGGTAGCGAAATGCCCCCAGGCGGTCTGGCGCCCACCGTTCTGATAGGCCGTGGCGGCCAGCCGAATGGCGGTGCGGAGCTGATTGAAATTGTCCTCGTTGCTGAGGGCAGGGTTCTTGTCGAACCACTTCGGGGCGAGCAGTTCGGCCGACGCCCCTTCCGACTCGCGACCATCCGCAAGCCGGATCCTGACACGCGCGAATGCCTGAGGCGCAGCGGTGAGCGTGACGATGCCAAAACGAAACGGCATCCGCAGCTGGACGTCGCGTTCGAAGAGCGCGACGTCGATGATGTCGAAAGCAGGGGAAGTGTTCATGGTGGACATCGTAGCCGCGGGTGCTACGGGCGCGCAAGCCGAGCGGGCTGGAGAAATGCGGTTGCCGCGTTCAGGCCGCGAGCCCGTTCAGAAAATCGGCGGCGACCGCGATCTGGATCTCGCCCAGCGAATAGCTGTGCCGTGCATCACGAACCAGTTGAACGGCCTGCGCCGGCATTTTTTCGATTGCAAACCGTCGCAGCGCCCGGTGTGGCTTTTCATCGGCAACTTTGCACTCGACCAGTTGCGTGATCTCGTTCTTTTCACTCAGGGCGAAGTCCACCTCAGCCCCGTCTTTGGTGCGGATGTAGTGGAGCCCCACCTCCTTGCCTTGCACATCATGTTGCCATTGCACATGTTTGAGCAGGGCGGTCGCCACTAGATTCTCAAAGCGCAATCCTTCATCGCCTTCGACCAGGCCGGTATCGTAGAAATAGATCTTGGGGCTTTGGAGCGTGGCGCGTGCGATGTTGTGGTGGAATGGGCGTACCACGAAGACGATGTATAAGGCTTCCAGGATATCGAGATATTTTTTGAGTGTAGCGGGTGATACCGCCAAATCGCGTGCGATGCTGGCCAGGGACAAGGGCGATCCCACTCGTGCACGCAGCAGCTGCGCGAACAGGCGGATCGCGTTGACCTCCTGAATTCGCGAAAACTCCAGCACGTCGTTGCGCACCAGGCCATCGAAATATTGCCTGCGCCATCGCTCGGCCTGTTCATTGTCGGGCGCCAGGCAGGGTTCCGGAAAGCCGCCGCGCTCGAGCAGATGGGCCAGCGCCTCTTCGGGGGTTGATCGGGTCTGCTCGCACCACTCGCGTACCGAGATCGGATGCAGACGCAAGCCGAAAAATCGGCCCGCCAAGGACTCGCCGCTGTGTCTGAAGGTGTCCATGCGCGCGCTGCCTGTGACCAGTAATTGCTGTGCTCTGGGCTTTCCATCCACCACGCCCTTGAGCCAGACCTTCCAGTCTGGCATCTTGTGGATTTCGTCTAGCACCAGCAGTGGGGTCAGAGCGTTCCAGCGCTGTTTGAGGATCATTGCCCGATCGGCAGGCACGTCGTAGTTCAGGTACTGGCCGCCCAGTTGTGCGATCAGCTGACGGCTGAGCGTGGTTTTACCGACCTGGCGCGGCCCGGTCAGGAACACCATTTTCTGGGCCAGATCCGCTCGAACGCGGTCATCAAGATAGCGCTTCATTTGGAATTTATAGCGACTTTTTTAAATAATAATGCATATTAGTCGCGACTAAATTTAAATTCAATACATAAAAGTCGGACTTTGGGGTAGATGTCTGCTACGGGCGCGCAAGCCGAGAGGGGCGCCGGTGCTATGATCCGGCGCCTAATTTTTGAGGAGATTTCCATGCTGGACGCCCCATCGCTCGATACCCTTTTTCGCAATGCGCGTTCGCAGAACGGCTGGCTTGCGGAGCCGGTGAGCGACGAGCAACTGCGCGCGCTCTACGACATTCTCCAGTGGGCACCCACCACGATGAACACGCAGCCCATGCGGGTCGTGTTTGTTCGCACTCCGGAGGGCAAGGAGCGCCTTCGCCCAGCGCTCAGCCCCGGCAATCTCGATAAGACGATGGCGGCGCCGTGTACTGCGATTCTCGCTTGGGACACCCGCTTCTATGAGCATCTGCCCCGCACCTTCCCGCATCGCCCCGAGGCAAAAGACCTGTTCGGCGCACCGGGCAAGGAACAGTTTGCCCATCTCAGCGCCTTCCGTAATGCCTCAATGCAGGGCGGCTACTTTATTCTGGCTGCGCGGGCGCTCGGACTCGACTGTGGGCCCATGTCGGGCTTCGATACCGCCAAGGTCGACGCAGAGTTCTTTCCCGATGGCCGATTCAAGAGCAATTTCCTCTGCAACATCGGTCGGGGTGATCCCTCCAAGGTGATGCAGCGTTTGCCGCGGCTGTCGTTTGACGAGGCGTGCACGCTCGCCTGATCACGCAGGGCCAGGGCCGGCCGCCTAAAGGCCGCCCCGAAAGCGCCTTGTTCAGTCGGTCTTGAATCCGCTGGCCTTCATCAGGGCCAGCCGTCGCCAGGCAGTCCTTGCGCGGTGGGCGATTCACCGGGTGCGCGAGTGGCCACCATCATCAGTGTCCCCGAGGGCTTGCGGTAGCCCAGAACGAAGGGCGGGCTCCCGAGGCGTGGCTGCTGCTCGGTAAAGCTTCGCAGCCGCTTCATTGACTCAGCCCCTCGCCACAGTTCATGGGGTTCACTGAAACGGCCGTGGACCGCGATGTTGCCAAGTGCGGCGAGTGCCTGCACATCCAGACCGGTTTCGTCCTGAACGATGCCGCGCGAGCGTGTGGTGATGATCCGGACCAGATTGGAAAAATGTGCGGCCTGGGGCAGGTGCGAGGCTGACTTGATCAGTACCGCGCCGGTAGCGACGCCTGAGAGCCAGTCGATTTCCGCGCTCGGGGCGCGCAGACCAGCATTCGATAGATCTAGGCTCAGGTAATCGATGATCCGCCGCTTGCCGTGTTCATCAAACATCTCGAATCGCACGCCCGCCGGGCGCGACCCACCTGACTGGCTGGCCTCGGTTGCCGGCGTGGCCTCAACTGCGGGCCATGCAGAACGAAAAACACCATCATCATCAGCGAGCACCTGTTGGTCGCGCGCAATCTGCAATCGGCCCTCATCGTCAATCCGGATCGGCATGATCGCGGCGGGCAACATTCCAGCGGCCTCAATGCTCATGAGAAGCAGTGACATCAGTCTCGGTGCTGGGCCGTGCTTGCCTTGTAGATCATGGGTTCGATAGAAACCGGTGATATAGAAAAAGTGCTGGGTTGCGCACTCAGCGATTTCGGTGCCAGCGGGAACCGGTTGTAGTTGTGCGAGCGATGCCTCCTGACGAGAGAGCAACACCATCCGCCTTGCCTCACTGAACAGCGCGATCAAAGTGGCGGCGTCGGGGCCGGAAAACGGATAGAGCACCGTCTCTGCGGTCAGTTGGCGCAATTCGCGCTGCGCCCACTGGCGGATGGGGATCAGGACCTGCTCGCGATAGCGTCCCATGGCAGGTTTCAAGCCCGGACAGATCGCCTGCGGTGCAATCGTGGTGCGGCCAGGCAGGCCCTGAGGGCCCGGCGCGCGCAGGCTCACGCGGTGTAGGGGCTCCGGGTTCGCATCGCTCGCCTGCGCGGGCAGGGCAGCAGGCAGACCCATCGTCAGTGCAACCGCCACTGCAGCCGCCAGATCCCTGACCCGCCGGACCGCCCTCAGGGCCGGAGACCCGATTCGGGGCGAACGCGCCTGCTCCATGGACGACAACGACGACACGGGCGATCAGCAGAACAAGGTCGGCTGCTTCATCGTGGTGGCGCCGACAGGTCGTCGTTCAGCATGGGAAACGCTCCCCAGGTGTGGGTGGGCAGCATGGACTCGCTGACGGCCAGATGACGACGCCCCAGATCAGCGCGACTGGCGGCGCCCGCGAGCGCCATCGCGATGCGAATCTCAGATTCAAGCAGTTCGAGCAGGCGCAGCACGGTGGGCTTGCCGCCCGCTGCCAGGGCCGCGCATTGCAGTCGTCCGATTCCCACCAGGTCGGCGCCTGCGCAAAGGGCCTTTACCACATCGGTACCGCGACAGAACCCGCCGTCAACGATCACTCGCGCGCGACCGTCGACTGCGTCGACCACTTCGGGCAGTACCTCCATCGTTCCCTGCCCGTGATCGAGTTGTCGGCCGCCGTGGTTGGATACGTAGACCGCATCCACACCATGCTCGACCGCGAGCCTGGCGTCGTCAGCGGTGGCGATGCCCTTGAGGATCAGTGGCACGCGGATCCGCGAGCGAACGCGGTCGATATCCTTCCAGGTGAGCTTTGCCTGCCAGTGCCGGCCTGGCACATTGGCGCGACGGATATTGCGCTGGGCGAGATCGCGCTCGCGCCGGCTGTAGACCGCCGTATCCACCGTGAGACAGACCTGTTCGAAGCCCAGTTCGATCACGCGATCAAGGGTATCGTCGACCCATTGCGGATCGCCATGCACATAGAGTTGAAACAACTTGAGCGCCTCGGGGGCGCTGCGGGCGACCTCGCCCACATCGCAGGCGCAGACCGAACTCAGCATGTGTGGCACGCCGAATTCTTCCGCGGCCTGGGTCACGGGAATCGGCCCACCTTCCCAGAAATGTTCGAGGCCGCCCACTGGTGCGAACAGGATTGGCAGGCGAAGCCGCCGCCCGAACCAGTCAATGCCCGCGTCAGTATCGCCAACATCGCAAAGCACGCGCGGGCGTAGCGCCAGTCTGTCGATGGACCAGCGATTGCGCCGCATCGTGGTTTCGGTTTCCGCTCCGCCCGCGATGTAGTGCCAGGCGTGGTTACCGAGATTGAGCCGGGCCTGTTGGATGATCTCGTGCAGGGTGAGGTAATCGTTTGCTGGAAGCTGCGCCATGGAGGATCTCTGGATTCAAGGATTCCTTGCCGGACTATGCCGGGCAATCGGCCGGGTTTCGTTGTAGATTGCCCGTCCGGTTCTCAAGTACCCCGTCTGAAAGGAATTCTGGATGCGCTCACGCTTACGCCTGCTGGTTTCGGGTCTGGTGGTGTCGATTTCGCTTGGCACATCGCTTGCCCACGCTCAGCCTTTTCCGGCCAAGCCGATCCGAATCATCGTCCCGTTTGCCCCGGGCGGCAACGTCGACGTCACCGCGCGGGTGGTGAGCGCGGCCATGAGCAAGGTGCTCAACCAGAGTGTGGTGGTCGAAAACCGCACTGGCGCGGGGGGCAAGATCGGTGCGGAAATCGCCATGAAGTCACCTGCCGACGGCTATACGCTCATGATGGGATCGAACAGTTCCCTGAGTGTTGCGCCCAGCCTCTACCGCGACTGGCCCTACGATCCGGCTACCGGTGTCGCGCCAGTGAGCTTCCTTGCTGCCGTGCCGTTTGTGCTGATCACCCACCCCGGGCTGGGGGCAGGCGATCTCGGGGCTTTCATCGAGCAGGCTCGTCGCAAGGCGGGCGCCGTCAGCATGGCTTCGGCCGGTAACGGCACATCCAATCATCTGGTGGGTGAACTGTTTCAGGCGCTGACCGGTACCCAGTTTCTCCACGTGCCCTACAAGGGGGCGGGGCCTGCGTTGCAGGATGTGGTGGCCGGGCGCGTCGATGTGCTGTTCGATCAGGTGACCTCGTCGTCTGCCTTCATCGAGCAGGGCAGGGTGAAAGCGCTTGCGGTGTCGTCGGCGGAGCGCTGGAAATCGCTGCCCGCAGTTCCCACTTTTCGCGAAGCGGGTCTGGCCGATTTCGTGATCACCAATTTCACGGGTCTGGTCGCGCCGGCGGGTACGCCTGCGGAGGTCGTCAATACGCTGCAACGCGCCGCGGTGCAGGCGCTGCAGGACGAGTCTGTGAAGAAAAGTTTTGCCACGATGGGCGTCGAGGCGGTAGGCAGCACGCCGGAGGCGTTTGCCCAACTGATTCGGGAAGATCTGGGCCGCTGGGGCCGGGTGGTACGCGAGAAAGGTATTCGCCTCGAATGAGTACTCCCGCCTTGACCCCGAGCACCGCGGGCGCGGCTGTGTCCTATGCCGAGTGTGTGCCCCATGACCCCGCCCCGCGGGCCCCGCGCGTGCCACTGCCCGCGCACGCCTGTGATGTGCATGCGCATGTCTGCGGGCCGCGTGACCGGTTTCCACTGGTTGCCAACCGGCTCTACAACCCGCCCGAGGCCTCGCTCGCCGAGTATCTGCATATGCTCGATACGCTGGGCATCGAGCGTGGCGTGTTGGTGCAGCCGAGCGTTTATGGCACCGACAACAGCGCGATGCTGGAGGCGCTTAGCGAGGCCCCCACTCGGCTACGAGCGGTCGCTGTGCTGCCGTTCGATATCTCGTCGGACGAGGTTGGGCGTTTGCATGCGCTGGGTGTGCGCGGTGTCCGCTGCAACATTGTCGATCTCAAGGAAGGTCGGGGTCAGTTGCCGCTTGCGGGGTTACGTACCCTCGCTGACACGATCGCGCCATTTGGCTGGCATATCGAGTTCCTGATGCATGTGAACGAGTTTCCCGATCTCGATCGCCAGTTGCGTGAGCTTCCCGTTCCTATGGTGTTCGGCCATCTCGGGTATGTCCCCGCCCAGCTGGGCACCACCGACGGATTCGAGGCGCTCCTGCGACTGGCGCGAGCCGGTCGCGCCTGGGTGAAGCTCACTGCACCCTATCGGCTGACCGCCGAGCCTTTCCCGTATCCCTCCACGCTTGCGGCCGCCGAACGCCTCCTCAATGAGGTGCCCGAGCGGCTGCTCTGGGGGAGCGACTGGCCGCATGTTTTCATTCGAAGCGCCATGCCCAACGACGGGGATCTCTTCAACCTGTTTGCCGACTGGCTGGGGGATCGCGCGCTCCTTCACAACATCTTGGTCGATCATCCCGCCCAACTCTACGGATTCTGAGCGCCATGCCACTTCATCCTCATCAGCAGCGTCTGCGCGACGGCGAGACGGTGATTGCGGTGAACCTGGGCGGTCGCAATCCCGATGTCATGGGAGCGCTCGCGCGTGGCGGTGCCCACATCGCCTTTGTTGACTGTGAACGGAGCGGTATCGGCTTGGATGCCGCCACCGATCTGATTCGCGCGGCCAAGGTGGCCGGTTTGTCGCCTATGGTTCGAAGCTGGTCGCCGGATCCGGCGGTGCTGGTGCAATACCTTGATCGCCAGGCCGATGGCCTGATCATTCCTCATATCGACACCGCTGCCCAGGCTGCCGAAGCGGTTGAGGTGGTGCGCTATGCCTGCGGCGAGCAGGCGCTAGACAAGTCGGTGATCGTGCAAATTGAAACCGGACTCGCGGTGGAGAACATTGATGAGATCCTCGGCGTTGCCGGCATCGATGCGTTTCTAATCGGCCCTAATGATCTCGCCTATAGCTTGACGGGGAGACGCGGTGTCACCACCCCGGAGGTCACCGCCGCAATCGATCAGGTCAGCGCCCGCCTGAGAGCAGCGGGGCTGCGCTTTGGCATGCCGGCCAACTGGCAGCAGCTTGCACAGTTTCAGGGGCGAGGCGCGACGCTTTTGTATTTCCCGATCGAGTGGCTGCTGGAGCGATCGCTTGCGGAGCTGGGGAGCCAGTTGGGTATTCGCTGAGCACGGGCCCCCGCTGTTCCTGAACGTAACCGCCCGTTTATTTCAGTCGCGTATTGAACTGAAACATGAGGCCGTTTGCGCCGAGCAGATTGGCCTGAAACTGGGTGTTCTCGGTGATTGAACGCCCCAGCGACACAATCACGCCGGGCGACAAGCCGTCCCTGTTGAAGGGAACCTTGTCCTCATACTTTCCTTTGTAGCCGTAAAGGAGACCGGCAGCCCATTTCGCATACCAGTTTTCGGGCAGCACGGTGGTTTCGCCCCACTTGATCGGACCCGCGTAGGTTTTGCCGAACGGGTAGGCAAACACGCTGGGCTGGCCGAATGAATTGGTGAAAAACGCAATCCCTGCCAGATCTCGCTGCGGCGTCTGCCGTTCAAGACCAACCAGCCAGACCTGCCGATGCTCATCGCTGGGCCTGAAATGCACCGTGTACGGGCTCGCTGTCAGCCAGTAACTGGCCTCGTCAGCCTGCGAGGCGACCGGCAGGAGGCTACCCAGCAGAAGAAGCCCTCGGGGAACACTGCGCTTGAGCGGCATGGCAAAACGGGCGAATGCGGTAAAGGACGGGAGCCTAACCCATCAAATGGCAAAGCACACCATAACCAGCACCCGACGGCTGTGAATCGGCGCGGCGATCAGGCGCTTCCTGTAGGCGTCAGTCGGCTGCGCGCAGGGCGCGACGGTAGAGCTTGCCAGTGGGACCGGTGGGGAGCCGGTCCACCAGGTGGAACACCTTGGGCGACTTGAACGAGGCGAGCCCACCTTCAAGCTTGCAGAAGTTGGCGAGTGCCTCAGGCGTGGCGGTATGTCCTGTCTTCAGGATGAGATGCGCTTCGATCCGCTGGCCCCAACGCTCGTCGGCGACGCCGATCACCGCAGCCTGAGCGACCGCAGGGTGCCGTAGCAGCGCGCGCTCCACCTCTTCCCCATGCACCTTCATCCCGCCCGTATTGATCACGTTATCGGTGCGGCCCAGCACGAATAGATCGCCATCGGCATCGACATAGCCCATGTCGCCC
>CAIPNM010000412.1 GCA_903866395.1 uncultured bacterium | reverse complement strand
CCGAGCTCAAGCATCACATAGTTCGAGATATCAACCAGCGCCGAAACGCTTCGCTGCCCTGCCCGCTCGAGCCTGCGCCGCATCCAGCCTGGCGTTTGCGCCCGCGCGTTCACACCACGAATGATCCGCCCAGAGAACCGGCCGCAGAGATCGGGCGCTTCAATGCGTACCGGTAGTCGATCAGAGATGGTCACCGGCACGGGATCGAAGCGCGGCGCAGCCAGCGCGGCGCCACAGAGCGCGGCGAGCTCGCGCGCCACCCCGAAAATGCTCATGCAGTGAGCAAGATTGGGCGTGAGCTTCAAGAGCCACACGGTTTCATTGAGCTCGAGCCAACTGCGAAGCGACTGCCCAACGGGCGCATCGGATTCGAGCGCGAGCAGCCCTGCATGGTCTTCAGAAAGACCCAGCTCACGTGCGGAGCACAGCATGCCCTGACTTTCCACGCCGCGCATGGTGGTGGGTTTGATTGTCAGGCCGCCAGGCAGCACCGCGCCCGGCAGCGCGCACGGCACACGCATGCCCTGCGCTACGTTGGGCGCGCCACAGACAATGGTAGCGAGGCCCTCTCCCGTATCAACCTCGCAAACACGCAGTCGATCAGCGTTGGGATGCGGGCGTACCGAGCGGACCTCGGCAACCACCACGCGTTCAAAGGGCGGCGCCGCTGCAACGGCCTCCTCAACCTCGAGCCCGGCCATGGTGAGCCGCTCTGCGATGGTATCGGCTGACCAGTCGGTGGCGACGAAACTGCGCAGCCAGCTTTCGGGTACGCGCATTCGTGGAAATCCTATCGGTTGAACTGCTGAAGGAAGCGCAGATCGTTTTCGTAAAAGAGTCGCAGGTCGCCAATGCCGTAGCGAAGCATCGCCAGACGTTCGATCCCCGAACCGAATGCAAAGCCAACCCAGCGCTCGGGATCAAGCCCGAAATTGCGCACGACATTCGGGTGAACCTGTCCTGAACCGCTCACTTCCAGCCACCGACCGGCAAGCGGGCCATCGGGAAAGCGAATATCGATCTCAGCCGAGGGCTCGGTGAAGGGAAAGTACGAAGGACGGAAACGTACATCGAGCGAATCGCTTTCGAAAAAGCGTCGCAGAAAATCGGAGTACACGCTCTTCAGATCGGCGAAGCTGATGTCCTCGTCGATCCACAGCCCTTCGAACTGGTGAAACATGGGCGAATGCGTGGCATCGGAATCCACCCGGTAGGTCTTGCCCGGCGCGATCACCCGAATGGGCGGAGGATGCATGCGGGCATACCGCACCTGCACCGGCGAGGTATGCGTTCGCAGCAGAAGTCCCCCCTCCACATAGAACGTATCGTGCATGGAGCGCGCGGGGTGATTTTCCGGGGTATTGAGCGCAGTGAAGTTGTAGAAGTCTTCTTCGATTTCCGGCCCGTCGGCAACGTCGAAACCGATCGAGTGAAAGATGGCCTCAATGCGTGCAATGGTGAGTGTGATGGGGTGAAGCCCGCCTGCACCCAGCCCGCGGCCAGGAAGCGTGACATCAACCGACTCCTGGGCAAGACGCGCCTCGAGCTGGGCGCGCGCAATCTCGGCCTCGCGCGCATTGACCAGCGCTTCGATCGCCTGCTTGGCTACATTCAACTCTCGGCCAGCCGCCGCCTTCTGTTCGCCTGACAACGAACCAAGCGCCTTCATCCGCGCAGTGAGGCTTCCATCGCGTCCTAGAAAGCGCGCCTTGGCGTTGGCAAGCGACGTGGTATCGGCCGACTCGGCAAGCGCTACGCGAGCCTGCGCGACGAGGTCGGACAGCGTTGAATCCATGGGGGTTCGACTCCTGAGACAGCTGAGGCCAGCACGGGGCACCGGTCCTTCAACTGCTTCCGGCAAGACGACATGCAGGGCGCAAGGCGGCCCGGATCAAGGGGCCGCCTGCGATCCCTACCGATCAAGCAGCGAGCGCCGCCTTGGCCTGGCCAACGATGGTGGCAAATGCTGCCTTGTCGTTGACCGCGAGTTCGGCCAGCACCTTACGGTCAAGACCGATTGAGGCACGGTTCAAACCGTTGATCAGCCGGCTGTAGCTCAAGCCATGCTCGCGCGAGGCGGCATTGATCCGAGCGATCCAGAGCGCGCGGAACACGCGCTTACGATTGCGGCGGTCGCGATACGCATACTGGCCAGCCCGCATGACCGCCTGCTTGGCAATGCGAAACACATTGCCGCGGCGACCGCGATATCCCTTCGCCAATGCCAGAACTTTCTTGTGACGCGCGCGCGCCGTGACTCCACGTTTAACTCGAGGCATCGCGCGCTCCTTATGCGTAAGGCAGCATGGCTTTTACGGAAGCCATGTTCGTGCTGTGCACGCCCTCGGTTCCGCGAAGCTGCCGCTTGTTTTTGGTGGTTTTCTTGGTGAGGATGTGGCGCTTGAACGCCTGTCCGCGCTTGACGCTGCCAGAGCCGCGCACGCGGAAGCGCTTCGCAGCGCTTTTCTTGGTTTTCATCTTGGGCATGATGCCGTCCGATTTCCTTTTAATGCCTTGCAAGGTGTCTGGCACGACGCCAGAACTTGGTAACCCGCTTGGCTTCTTCACCCGCCCCCAGTGGAGGCTTTGGTGCTCTGCTGATCGCTCCGAAACCCTGTGCTACTTCTTACGCTTCGGCGCGATCACCATGATCATCTGACGCCCTTCCAGCTTGGGCATCTGCTCGACCATGGCCACATCTTCAAGCTCGGTGCGGATGCGGTCGAGCAGCCGCACACCGAATTCCTGATGCGCCATCTCGCGGCCACGGAAGCGAAGCGTAATCTTCGCCTTGTCACCGTCTTCGAGAAAGCGCTTCACATTGCGCATCTTGACCAGGTAGTCGCCCTCATCCGTGCCCGGCCGAAACTTCACTTCCTTGACCTGGATGATTTTCTGTTTGAGCCGCGCGTCGTGGGCTCGTTTCTGTTCCTGATACTTGAACTTCCCGTAGTCCATCAGACGACAGACCGGCGGTACAGCGGTTGGCGCGATCTCGACCAGATCGACGTCTGATTCTTCCGCCATTCGCAGCGCCTCGCGGGTGCTGACGATGCCGATCGGCTGGTTTTCCGGGCCAATCAACCGGATTTCAGGAACAGTGATTTCGCCGTTGATGCGGTGCTCGCGTTCAGCGGCTATGGGCGCTTTTGTAACGATGCTGGGATCCTCCGGAACAAAAAACAAACGACCGTGCAACACGCAGGACGCCTGGGAGCCCGACCCGACAACGCCCAGAGACGCAGCCCAGTCGGACCGGCATCACTTCGGCTGGCTTGTCTTGTTTTCCACCTCAAGCGCCAGGCGTTCCGCGAACGCCGCGATCGACATGGACCCCAGGTCAAGCCCGCCGCGCGCACGCACGGCCACCATGCCAGCCTGACGCTCTTTATCGCCCACGACCAGGAGATAAGGGAGCTTTTGCAGGCTGTTTTCCCGGATTTTATAGTTGATCTTTTCATTCCGCAAATCGGACTCAACCCTAAACCCTTGTTTTTTCAGCGCTTGTACAACATCGCGCGCGTAGTCCGCTTGTGCGTCGGTAATGGTCAGGACCATTGCCTGCACGGGCGCGAGCCACATCGGTAGCGCACCGGCATGATTTTCGATCAGGATGCCGATGAAACGCTCTAGTGAGCCGACGATCGCGCGGTGCAGCATGACCGGATGCCGGCGGGTGTTGTCTTCGGCTACATACTCGGCGCCGAGTCGCTGCGGCATGTTGAAATCAACCTGCATCGTGCCGCACTGCCAGGGCCGGCCCAGCGCATCCTTCAGCGTGTACTCGATCTTGGGTCCGTAGAAAGCGCCGTCGCCCGGGGCGATCACAAAATCGACCCCAGACCGGCGCAGGCTCTCCATGAGTGCGTGCTCGGCGCGATCCCAGAGCGCATCATCGCCCACTCGCTTTTCCGGACGCGTCGCGACCTTGTAAAGAATTTGCTCAAACCCGAAGTCGCGATAGACCTTGTGGAGCAACTCGGTGTAGGCCACGCACTCGTCGAGGATTTGTTCTTCGGTGCAAAAGATGTGGCCGTCGTCCTGCACAAAGCCACGTACCCGCATGATGCCGTGCAGCGCACCGGAGGGTTCGTTGCGATGGCAGTTACCAAACTCACCATAGCGAAGCGGCAGATCGCGATAGCTGCGCAACGCCGAGTTGTACACCTGCACATGCCCCGGGCAATTCATCGGCTTCACCGCATAGTCGCGATTTTCTGAAGCCGTGGTGAACATGTTGTCCTTGTAGTTCTCCCAGTGGCCAGAACGCTCCCAGAGCGAGCGGTCAAGAATCTGAGGGCAGCGCACTTCCTGGTAGCCGTTGTCCTGGTAAACGCGGCGCATGTACTGCTCGACCTGCTGCCAGAGCGTCCAACCGCGCGGGTGCCAGAACACCATGCCCGGCGCGTTGTCCTGCATATGGAACAGGTCGAGTTCGCGACCAAGCTTTCGGTGGTCGCGCCGTTCAGCCTCTTCAAGCATATGCAGATAGGCATCCTGGTCTTCCTTCCTGGACCATGCCGTGCCGTAAATGCGTTGCAGCATCTCGTTGCGGGAGTCGCCGCGCCAGTAGGCGCCAGCGAGCTTCATCAGCTTGAATACTTTGAGTTTGCCGGTCGAGGGCACATGAGGCCCGCGGCACAGGTCGATGAAGTTGCCTTCACGATAAAGACCAATTGGATCGCCAGCGGGAATCGATGAAATGATCTCGGCTTTGTATTTCTCACCGATCGATTCGAAATACCTCACCGCATCATCGCGCTGCCAAACCTCACGCGACACGAGTTCGTCTTTCCTTGCGAGCTCGGCCATCTTGGCCTCAATCGCCTGGAGATCTTCGGGTGTGAACGGCCGCTTGTAGGAAAAATCGTAATAGAAGCCGTTTTCGATCACCGGACCGATGGTGACCTGCGCATCGGGAAACAGCTCTTTCACCGCATAGGCGAGGAGGTGGGCGGTGGAGTGGCGAATGATGTCCACGCCATCGGGCTCCCGATCGGTCACGATCGACAGCGTGACGTCAGACTCGATCCGGTGCGAGGTATCAACGAGACGACCGTCAATACGCCCGGCCAGCGCGGCCTTGGCCAAGCCGGCGCCAATCGAAGCAGCCACCTCGGCCACGGTGGGAGGGGCGGGGAACTCTCGGCGCGAGCCGTCCGGAAGCGTGATGGTGATCATGTTCGCTCAATACGACTGAAACGGCCGCGATTTTCCGACAGAACCGCTCGCGCGCCAAACGGCCGCGCGGCAGGGTGAAAAACGAAAGCCCAAGCAAATCGAAGACTTGCCTGGGCTTTTTAATTGGTAGGCGCGATTGGACTCGAACCAACGACCCCCACCATGTCAAGGTGGTGCTCTAACCAGCTGAGCTACGCGCCTGCAAACCGAAATGATAGCAGAGGTCGCGCCGCACGGAGCGGCACTTGGCGCTCACCCGGTTGGCGCCCCGCCATTTCGCCGCGCACCCGACGGTTCGGCGAGCGTGATTCGCGAAAGCCACACCACCGGCACCAGGCCCACCAGCACGATGAGAAGCGACGGCCAAGCCGCCTCGGCCAGGCGTTCATCCGCAGCAAAGTGATAGGCAACCACTGCCAGCGTGTCGAAGTCGAAGGGTCGCAGCACCAAGGTGGCGGGCAGCTCCTTCACAGAATCCACAAACACCAATAGCGCGGCCACCGCGACGGTCCGCCGCATCAGGGGCCAATGCACTTCCCGCAACACGCCCCAGAACCCGCGCCCCAGGCTTCGTGCGCTCTGATCCATGGATGGACTGATACGCCGCAACCCGGCATCGATCCCCTGGAATCCCACCGGGAAAAAGCGCACCGTGTAGGCGTAGAAAACCGCTGACAAGCCTCCGGCGATTAAGGGCATCTGCCAGCCGATCAGTTCGCCTATCCATGCCAACCCTCGTGACGTGAGCCCGGCAAGCACGAGGAGCCCCACGCCCAGCACCAGTCCGGGAATGGCGTAGCCAGTGTTGGCAAGCCCGATCGCCAGACGAACCCACCGTCCGCCCGAGACGCGCAGGGCATACGCACCGAGCAGTGCAAGCGGAACAACCAGCGCCGCCCCGCCCACCCCTAGCAGCGCCGTATTGGCCACCCACTCGAGGAGCCGCGCATCTGGCGCCGAATCACTGGTCACGCCGGTGGCGAGCAGCAGCACCGCCGGCACCACAAAGCCCAGCAACCCAGGCACCGCGCACGCCACGAGAGCCCCCCAGGCCCGCGCCCCGCGCAGCACCGTTCGCTCCGGTGATTGCGTCGAACGTGCGTGAAATTGCATGCGTCCCCGTTGCACGCGTTCGATCCAGACGAGCGCCATGACGGCAGCCAACAGCGCGAGCGCCAACTGTGCCGCGCCCGCGCGGTCGCCCAGCGATTGCCACGCGCGGAAGATTCCCGCCGTAAAGGTATCGACCGCGAAATAGCTGACGGTTCCGAAATCAGCGAGCGTTTCCATGGTGGCAAGCGCAACGCCAGCCGCCACTGCGGGACGCGCCACCGGCCAGGTGACGCGCCACCAGACTTCAAGCGGCCCCAGTCCAAGCGTCCGCGCGGCCTCGGCGAGCGAGGCACTGCGCTCGGCAAAGGCGGTGCGCGCGAGGAGATACACATAGGGGTAAAGCGCAAGGCCGAGGCACACCGCTGCCGACGGCCAGCTGTGTACATCGGGGAACCAGTAGTCACCGATTTCCCAACCTGTTGCACGCCGCAGCGCAGATTGCAAGGCACCGGACGGCGCGAGGAAATCAGTGTAGGCATAGCCCATGACAAAGGCGGGCATCGCCATGGGAAGCACCAACACCCAGGCAAGCGCGCGCCGCCCCGGGAATTCGCACGCGGCAATCAGCCAGGCCGCGCCCACCCCCACGGCAAGCACAATCCCCACCACCGCTGCAGTGAGAAGAAACGTGGTGGCTGCATAGCGCGGCAACACCGTAAAGGCCAGATGCGACAGCGTCGCAGTGCTCTCAAACATGCCGGCCAGCGCGAGGGCTGTCAGCGCGAGCGCCGGCGCGGCGAGCGCGAGCGCAACCAGGACCGTGGCCGCTCCGACCGGCGCTCCGGAGGCCGCGCCAGGCCGCAGTCTTGACCATGCAGAGAACACCAGGCGTTTCCCGCGATAAACTATCCAAACGAGAATTATATGCATTCGCAATACGCCCCAGTGACCCCGCCAGCATCCGCCCTCATGGTCGACGACCTGTCGGTGGTGTTTGCGCGTGACGGCAAGCGTCAACACGTCCTCGATGGCCTGGGCTTTGCCCTCGCCCCGGGCGAGATCGGCTGCCTGCTCGGGGCCTCGGGCTGCGGCAAGTCCACAGCGCTCCGGGCAATCGCGGGCTTCGTCCACCCCGAGCGTGGCATCGTT
>CAIPNM010000411.1 GCA_903866395.1 uncultured bacterium | reverse complement strand
TTCGTCTGGACGAGCGCTGGTCACTCTGGATGGGCGTGCGCCACACGCAGTTGGACAGCGCAAGCCTCAGCACCGACCCCACCGACCGGCAGGCACTCGCCTATTCGCAGCAGTTCACCACGCCCTGGGGCGCAGTGGGCTACAAACCGTGGCAGGGCGGATTTGCGTTCGCCTCGGCGGGACAGGGCATTGAAACCGACGCCGCCCCGAACCGGCCCACCGACTACAGCAATGCGGGCGCGGTCCTGCCGGCGCTTCGCAGCCGGCAGACGGAAGCGGGGCTGCGGCAGCAGCTCGCAGGCGGCGGGCTTGCCAGCGTCACGCTCTTCGATATTGACCGGCCGCTGTCGGCCGACATCACCGATCCGGCAGGCCCCGAGAAGAAAATTCGCGTGGTGGGCGTGAAAGAAGCCCGCCACCGCGGCATCGAGCTCGCCTGGCTCGGGCAGCTCACGCGCGACTGGACGCTCGCCGCGCAGGCCACCGTGCTCGATGCCATCACCACGCGCTCGCCGGATACCACCGAGGTCGGCAAGCGCTCGCGGAACACCGCGCCGCTTGCAGCGGCCGCGAGCCTCGGATGGCGGGTGCCCGGCGCAGAGGGCCTCACCTGGAACAATCGGCTCTCCTGGAGCGACAACAAGGCGGTGACGGGCAATGAATCGGTGCTCCTCCCAGCCTGGTGGCAGCTCGACAGCTCGGTCACCTGGCGCCAGCCAGGCCGTCAAGCGCTCACCTGGCGGGCGGGCGTGGACAATGTCTTCGATCGTCGCTTCTGGCGCGACGCGCCCACCACCTACTGGGGGGGCACCTACCTGTTCCCGGCACCGCCCCGCACATTCAGAGTGTCGGTCCAGGCCCGGTTCTGAGGCGGGGCCGCCGCCCGTTAGCGAGCGGCTTCTTGGCCGAGCGCGCGCGCGATCCGCCCGAAAAAGCGGTCGGCATGCTCGGCCTCGAGCCAGCGCGCCACCAGCACCAGGTCGAGCTCACGATCAATCCAGGTGAACGAGGAGCCCGCGCCAATCGCAAAGGCGCTCGATGCAGGCACCGACGGGAACACTTCGCGGGTGCGATTGAGCCACACCAGCATGCCGTAGAAGGGCGCGATCGCGCAGGGCGAGAACATCCGGGCGATCCATTGCGCGGAAATCACCTGATGACCCGCCCAGGCGCCGCCGTGAAGCAACAGGGTGGCGAGCCGGATCTGATCGTCGCTACTGATGGTGACGCCACCGCCCCAATGCGTGCCGCCCGGCACAGACTGCATGCGGCGCCCGTCGATCTCGACCCAGGCCTGGTCATAGCCGCGCCAGGACCAGTCGGAGGACGCACCAATCGGCTCCATCACGGCCTCGCGAAACACCTCGGGGAGCGGCTCACGAAACAGGTGAAGGAGCGCGAGCGAGAGCTGATTGATCCGGACGTCGTTGTATTCCCAGTAGGTGCCGGGCGCCCGGAGCGGACGGGGACCGCCTTTGGCACCCGCATCCTTGCCCGGGGGCTGAAATGAGAGCCTGCGCCAGCGATCGACCTGGTCTGGAAGCCCGAAGCATTCGCCCTCCCATTCGCTCGTCTGCTGCAACAGATGGGTCCAGCAGATCGGCGCATTGTGGGCGCTGTCAAAGCCAATGCCGGGCAGCCGAGCGCGAACCGGCTCATCGGGATCGGCGATCAAGCCGCGATCAAAGGCAACCCCCGCGAGGAGCGCGAGGTAGGTCTTCGCCACACTGAACGTGAGATCGGCGCGCGCGGGCTCACCCCACTGGGCCAGGCGGCGCCCTCGATGGACCAGGACGCCGCTTGCCGGCCCGCGCGACGACACCGGCCCCAGCAGCCGGTTCCAGGGCGGGGGGTCGGCCCCATGCACACCCCAGGTGCTCCCATCGGCACTCGGCTCACGAGACCACTTCGATTCATGCGCGATCGCATCCTTGATCGCTACGCCGAGCAATTCAGCCAAAGCGGGTTCGGCATCGATCATCACTGTCATGGAACACTCCGAAATATCGCGGCCTGACGCGACCCGGCCGCCTGTGAGCGCGCCTCGGTTGGGCACGCGCACCGAACAGGCTACCATCGCGGCATGAACACTCCCGACTCTTCCCGCTCCCTCGACGAAGCCGAGCTGGCACGGCTCGATGACCTGCTTGCCCTCGCGCATCCCGAGCAATCGATGATGCTCGAGGAATACGACGGCTTCTGCGCCGCACTTGCCTGCTCGCCCACGCCGATCTCAACTGATGACAGTCTGCCGGTGGTGCTGGGTGCGGCGCCCGGGGTGGCGCTCGCCGCCCTGCCCGAGGCCGATCGGGGCGAGCTGCTGTCGCTCCTGGGGCGTCATCGACGGGCCGTTGCCAGACGGCTCTACGAGGGCGAAGCCTGGAACGCGGTGATTGGCTCGGATGATTCCGGCCGGGCGCTGGGCGATGCCTGGGCCATCGGTTTTCTGCGCGCGATGGAACTGCATCCTGACGACTGGGGCCTGCTCGACGAAGATGAGGTCTGCGAAGAGGCGTTTGATCTGATCCTGCGATTCGCAAGCGAGGCCGGTGCGGCCGCTGCAGCCGATGCGGCAGGCGACCCCGAGGCGGGCGGACGCAGCATCGAGCCCCTGGACGAGGAACCGTTCGAGCCCATCGAAGACGATGAGCGAGAGGAAATGATCGATCTCATGCTGGAAGGCGTGGGCGAGATTTTCGCGCGGCTCGCGCCGGCCCGCGAGAAGGCCCTCAAGCCCGCCACCATCCGGCACGAGGGGCCGCGCGCCGGCCGGAATGACCCCTGCCCCTGTGGCAGCGGACGAAAATACAAGCAATGCCACGGCGCAGGCTAAGCGAAGCGAGCGGCCGCCTGGCAATCGCCCCACCCCCCGCCAAAAGGATCCCCTGCCATGTCTGAGCGCACCCCCCGAATCGCGATTGTGACTGGCGGCGGCACCGGCGTTGGGCGCGCAGCCGCGCGCGCACTGGCCCGAGCGGGCTGGCAGGTGGTACTGGCCGGACGGCGGATCGAACCGCTCGCACGCACCATCGAGGACATCGGCACGGCCGGGCCGACGCCCCTCGCTATCCCCACCGACGTAGGCGACCCGGCTTCGGTGCGAGCGCTCTTCGATCAGACCTGGCAGACCTTCGGTCGCCTCGACCTGCTGTTCAATAACGCCGGCACCGGCGCACCCGCCATCCCGATCGAGGACCTGAGTTACGAGCAATGGATGACGGTGGTCAATGCCAACCTCACCGGCGCCTTCCTTTGCACGCAGCAGGCCTTCCGGCTCATGAAGATGCAGACGCCGCGCGGCGGCCGGATTATCAACAACGGCTCCATTTCGGCGCACACGCCGCGGCCTTTCTCAGCGCCCTATACCTCCACCAAACACGCCATCACCGGCCTCACCAAATCCACCGCGCTCGATGGCCGCGCCTGGGACATTGCCTGTGGCCAGATCGACATCGGTAATGCCGCCACCGACATGACCGACCGGATGACGCGCGGCGTGCCGCAACCCGATGGCACCAGCCGGGTCGAGCCGCGCATGGATGTCGACCATGTCGGCCAGGCGATTCTGTACATGGCGGGGCTACCGCCCGAATCGAATGTGCTCTTCATGACGGTGATGGCCACCCAGATGCCCTTCGTCGGGCGGGGCTAGCGCACCGCGCGTCGCGTCAGCCGGCCTCGAGCGCGATCTTGTCGAGGATGGCCTCAGCCCCCTGGGCACCGCTTACCGCACTGCGACCGTTCACGATAAAGCAGGGCACGCCGCGAATCCCCGCCCGACGCGCCCGCTGATCGGCCTCAGCGACCTCTTCATGCGCCTGCGGGTCAGCCAGCGCACGTTCGATCGCCGGGTCGGTAAGCCCGGCCGAGCGCGCGATGTCACGCAGCTGAGCGAGGTCGGTCAGATCACGGCCGTCTTGGAAATACGCGGTAAACAGCGCCTCGGCGAGCGCATCCTGCGAGGCCTCATCGGGCGCGGCCGCCATCAAAGCGTGAGCGCGCAGCGTGTTGGGCTGCCTGGCGATCGCGTCAATCGCAAGCGAGAGATCGACGGCACCTGCTGCACGCTGCACATTCGCGTAAATCCGCGAGGTGTCCGCACTCCCAAACTTCTGGGCCAGGTAGCTGCTGCGCGCGACACCCTCGGCAGGCAGGTCGGGGTTCAGCTGAAACGGATGCCAACGCACTTCAACCGGCTGACCCGGGTGCGTCTCGCGCCAGCGGGCGAGTGCCGCCTCCAGCTGACGCTTGCCCACGAAACACCAGGGACACACCACATCGGACACCACATCAATCCGAATCGGATCTGAAGACATTTTTGCGCCCCTGTCGGTTAAGCCAAATACCCGTAAAGCCGTGATCTTAGCGCCGCCGCGTTGCCCGACCTACAATGACGGCTCCAGGAGTGCAGCAGGCGGCCAGGCGCTCTTTTCTTCTTCATACGGAATCTGACGATGGAACAGGACATGATCGGACGCGTGGTGCTTGTCACCGGCGCGAGCAAAGGTATCGGACTTGCATGCGTGGAACGGTTTGCACGCGCTGGCGCGCGAGTGGTGGGCGTCTCACGCGCGGCAGCCAACCTCGACGAGGCGGCACGCCTGCTGTCGGCCAAGGGCCTGTCGATGGCAGCCACGCTCGCGGTTGATCTCACCGATGCAGCGGCCGCTGAGGCCCTGGTGGAACGGGTCGAGCGCGAAGTAGGGCCCATCGCGATTCTGGTGACCTCGGCAGGCGCTGCCCGCCGCTTTGGCCCCGACGAGCTCGACTCAGCTGCCTTTCATCAAGGCATGAACGGCAAGTATTTCAGCTACGTGAATGTGATCGCGCCGGCAGTGCGGTGCATGGCCTCGCGCAATGCAGGCGCGGTGGTGAACATCATCGGCCAGGGCGGCAAACAGGCGGGCGTGATGCACATCTCGGGCGGTGCGGCCAATGCCGCGCTGATGCTCAACACGGTCGGTTATGCGCGGGCCTTTGCTGACCGGGGTATCCGGGTGAACGGCATCAACCCCGGCCTCACCCGCACCGCCCGGGTGGACGAGGGTCTTCGGGCAACGTCGCGGGTGAGCGGCCGCCCGGTCGAGGAGCTCCTTGCAGAAGAAACCGCTCGGATTCCCATGAAGCGTATGGCCGAGCCCCATGAAATCGCCGAGGTCGCGCACTTTCTTGCAAGCGACCGCGCGAGCTATGTGAATGGCGTGGTCATCCCGATGGATGGCTGCGGCACGTCGGTCATCTGATGGACGGCGCCCTGGGCACGCTCGCCGCCGATCGGGCGACGGGCCTGCCGGCTGCGATCGGTCGGCTCCGTGGCGTGCTTACCCAGGCGCCGGCGCCACCGGCGGCAGAGCTTGCTCGAGCATGGCGCGCCGAGCGCGAGCTGCTCGCCGCGCTGCCGCCCCGCTACGGCCAGGTGCTCGAGGCGCTGCTGTCACGTATGGAGTCAGCCGCCATGTTCGGGGAAGAAAGCTGTTCGTTCAGCGCCGCCGACCTGCGGGGAGAGCTCTCGGTCTGGCTCACCAAAGCCGAGCGCGCGCTCGGATGAGCCTTGCCGCCCCCTACGCAGGCCTCGACCCCGACACGGTCCTGAATGCGCTCGACTCGGTTGGCCTGCGCGGCGACGGCCGGCTGATTGCCCTCAACAGCTACGAGAACCGCGTCTACCTCGTTTACCTGGAGGACGCCGAGCCGGTGGTGGTCAAGTTTTACCGCCCGGGCCGTTGGAGCGATGCGCAAATCGCAGAAGAACACGCGTTCGTGGCCGAGCTCGCCGATGACGACATTCCTGCCGTGGCGCCGCTCGTCATCGATCATCAGACGCTTCACCCGCACGCGGGTTTCCGGTTCGCTGTCTACCCGCGAAGGGGGGGCCGTGCGCCGGAGCTCGACCAGCCTGGCGTTCTGGAATGGATAGGCCGCTTCATTGCCCGAATTCACAACGTCGGTGCGCGCTCAGCTTTCCGACATCGCGAAGCCGCTGATGTCAGCACGCTGGGCCGCGAGCCGCGCGATGCGCTCCTTGCCGGCAGACTGATTCCGGCCGAACTCGAAACCCGCTGGCATGGACTTGCCAACGCCGCCATCGAGGCGGCCGAGCGGGCCTTTGCACAAGCCGGCGCAGCCCCGCTCTCATGCATTCGGCTGCACGGCGACTGTCACCCCGGCAATCTGCTCTGGACCGACACGGGTCCTCACTTTGTCGACTTTGACGACGCGCGCACCGGTCCTGCGATCCAGGATCTTTGGATGCTGCTATCCGGGGAGCGCCACGAGCGGGCCGAGCAGCTAGGCCGACTGCTCGCGGGCTACCGGCAGGTGCGAGACTTTGGTCGAGCCGAGCTCGCGCTGATCGAACCGCTTCGTACCCTTCGGCTCATCCACTACAGCGCATGGATCGCGCGGCGCTGGGATGATCCTGCGTTTCCGGCGGCGTTTCCCTGGTTCGGTACACCGCGCTATTGGCAGGACCGGATCGCGGAACTGAGCGAGCAACTCGAGGCCATGGCCGAGCCCACGCTTGAGCCGATGTAATGCGCGGCCTTGGGGGCTGCCGCGCGCACGTCCACTAGAATCGGTGAATATTTTTTGCAAGGACTGACCCACCATGACCATCAAGACCATCGGCATCATCGGCGCCGGCACCATGGGCAACGGCATCGCGCAAACCTGTGCGCAGGCCGGCATCGACGCCGTCATGCAGGACGTTAACGAGGCCGCGCTCGAGCGCGCGCTGAAGACCATTGGCGGCTCGCTCGACCGGTTGGTGCGAAAAGGCACGCTCGATGATGCCGGCAAGGCCGCCGCGCTTGCCCGGGTGTGCACCACCACGCGGGCCGAAGATCTGGCGGGCGCCGACCTGATCATCGAGGCAGCCACTGAAAATGAAGCGGTCAAGATCAAGATCCTGAAAGCCATCGACGCCATCGCCCGCCCCGGCACCATCATCGCCACCAACACGTCGTCGATTTCCATCACCCGGCTCGCCGCACAAATCAGCCGGCCCGAGCTGTTCGTGGGCATGCACTTCTTCAACCCGGTGCCGGTGATGGCACTGGTCGAAATCATTCGTGGACTGCGCACCTCGGAAGAGGCGCTTCAAAGCGTCGCCGAGCTCGCCCGGCGGCTCGGCAAGACCCCGATCGGCGTGAAGAACAGTGCCGGCTTCGCAGTCAACCGGATCCTCTGCCCAATGCTCAACGAAGCGATCTTCACCCTCGCCGAGGGCGTGGCAAGCGCCGACGAGATTGATACCGGCATGCGGCTCGGCTGCAACCACCCGATTGGCCCGCTCGCGCTCTGCGACATGATCGGGCTCGACGTGCTGCTTGCCGTCATGGATGTGCTCTACGACGCCTTCAAAGATCCCAAGTACCGCCCGGCGCCGCTGCTTCGCGAAATGGTTGACGCTGGTTTGCTCGGGCGCAAGACCGGGCGCGGTTTCTACAGCTACGCTTGATCCGGGTCAGCCGGTCGCAGCAGCGGGTCCCGGGTTTTCCCGGGGCCGCCTCGGCCGGTAAGTTACGGGTAAGGTGCCGGGCGTAGAAACCGGCAACGCAAAAAATAGAAGGGGACACTGCCGATGGCTCAGGCGCCTGATGCCGACGAAGCCCGGGTGCTTGCACTCGGCGGCACGACCTTTCCGCAGCTACTCCTTGAACACGCGGCCGCGCGCCCTGACGAACCGGCGCTGCGCGAAAAAATCTACGGCATCTGGCAGACCACCACCTGGCGCGAGCTCGCCGATCAGGTCGAAGCAATTGCAGCGGGCCTCACCGAGCTGGGTTTCTCGCCCGGTCAGCATCTGGCCATCATCGGCGAGAACCGTCCCCGGCTCTATGCCGCGATGATCGCGGCCCAGGCGCTCGGCGGCGTTCCGGTCCCCATGTACCAGGATGCGGTGGCCGCCGAGATGGTGTTCGTATTCAGGAACGCCGAAATCGCCTTCGCCGTGGTGGAAGACCAGGAGCAGACCGACAAGCTGCTGGAGCTGAAGGAACAGCACCCGCTGCTCGCTCACATTGTCTATAACGATCCACGGGGGCTTCGCAACTACACCAACCCCGAACTCCTGAGTATCGACACGCTGATCGACCGCGGCAAGGATTTCCTGCGCTCCTATCCGGGGCTGCTGAAGCAGCGCTCAGGCGAACGCTCGCCCGACGATATCGCGGCGATGTTCTACACCTCGGGCACCACCGGCAATCCCAAAGGCGTGATCCACACGCACCGCAACCTCATCTCGGTATCCCGCGCGGCCTCCGCCATGGAGCACCTCTCCAGTAGCGAAGAGGTGCTCGCCTATCTGCCCATGGCCTGGATCGGCCAGAATATTTTTTCCTATTCGCAGTGGCTGGCCGCAGGCTTCACCGTCAACTGCCCCGAGTCCCAGTCCACCGTCTCGGCCGACATGCGCGAGATCGGCCCCACCTACTACTTCGCGCCACCGCGCGTGCTGGAGGCGCTCCTCACGCAGGTCACCATTCGGATGGAAGACGCGGCCGCGCCCAAGCGCGCGCTCTACCGCTACTTCATGGAAGTGGCCCGCCGGGTGGGCGAACGCATCCTGAATGGCGATGCCAGCGTCTCGGCGATCGAGCGGCTGCTTTATCGCGCGGGCGACCTGCTCATTTACGGCCCGCTTCGAAATGCGCTAGGCATGAGCCGCGTGAGGGTGGCCTACACAGCGGGCGAGGCGATCGGCCCCGACCTGTTCGTGTTCTATCGGTCGCTCGGCATCAACCTCAAGCAGCTCTACGGCTCAACCGAAACCGCGGTGTTTGTGTGTGTGCAGCCCAACGGTCAGGTGAAGCCCGACACGGTGGGCCCGCCCATCGACGGCGTACGCATCCGTCTGACCGACGCAGGCGAAGTCCTCATTCGCAGCCCCGGGCTTCTTCGTGAGTACTACAAAAACGACCAGGCCACCGCCGAGGTGAAAGATAGCGAGGGCTGGTATCACACGGGCGACGCGGGCTATCTGGACACCGACGGGCATCTTCGCATCATTGATCGTGCAAAAGACGTCGGCAAGCTTGCTGGCGGCTCGATGTTTGCGCCGAAATATCTCGAGAACAAGCTCAAGTTCTTCCCCTTCATCAAGGAAGCGGTTGCCTTTGGCGATGCTCGTGAAAAGGTCATGGCCTTCATCAACATTGATTTCGAGGCCTGCGGCAACTGGGCCGAGCGGCGAAACCTGTCCTACACCGGTTATGTCGATCTCGCGTCGCGCCCAGAAATTTTTTCGCTGATTCGCGAGTGCGTGGAAAAGGTCAATGCCGACCTGGCGGCCGACCCCATGATGAGCGCCTCGCAAATTCACCGCTTCCTCGTGCTCCACAAGGAGCTCGACGCCGATGACGAAGAGCTCACCCGGACCCGCAAGGTGCGACGTGGGTTCATCGCACAAAAGTATCAGGTGCTGGTCGAGGCGCTTTATGCAGGTCGCACCGAACAGTTCATCGAGACCCAGGTGCGCTTTGAAGACGGCCGCACCGGCGCCGTGTCGGCCACGCTGCGCCTGGAAGACGCCACCACCTTCGCGCCCGCCGCAGCGCAGAAGAGGGCTGCATGAGCAATCGCAAGATCGGCGAGGTGATCCTCGACCTGCGCAACATCTCACTCGCATTTGGCGGCGTGAAGGCGCTCACCGATATTTCGTTTGACGTTCGCGAGCACGAGATCCGCGCCATCATCGGTCCCAACGGTGCGGGCAAGAGCTCCATGCTCAATGTGATCAGCGGGGTCTACACGCCCCAGCAGGGCGAAATCATCTATCGCGGCGAGCACCACACCCACACCGACCCGCACGCCATGGCAGCGCATGGCGTGGCGCGCACCTTCCAGAGTCTCGCGCTCTTCAAAGGCATGTCGGTGCTCGACAACATCATGACCGGGCGCACCCTCAAGATGCGCACCAATATCCTTCAGCAGGCGTTCTGGAAGGGAGCGGCCGAGCGCGAGGAGATCATGCACCGGGAGTTCTGCGAGCGCATCATCGATTTTCTGCAGATCCAGCCCTATCGGAAAACGCCGGTCGGGCGTCTGCCCTATGGTCTCCAAAAGAGGGTCGACCTGGGTCGCGCGCTCGCCATGGAGCCGTCGCTCCTTTTGCTTGATGAACCGATGGCTGGCATGAATGTCGAAGAAAAGCAGGACATGAGCCGCTTCGTGCTCGACGTGAACGATGAGTTCGGCACCACCATCGTGCTGATCGAGCATGACATGGGTGTGGTCATGGATATCTCCGATCGGGTGGTCGTACTCGACTACGGCAAAAAGATCGGCGACGGCACACCCGACGACGTCCGCAGCAACCAGGACGTGATCAACGCCTACCTGGGCGTGGCGCACTAGGCGGAGGCTCGCGAATGGGATTTTTCCTCGAAGTGGTGCTGGGCGGCCTGATGGCGGGCGTCCTCTATTCGCTCGTTGCCCTCGGCTTTGTGCTGATCTTCAAGGCCTCGGGCGTGTTCAATTTTGCGCAAGGCGCCATGGTGCTGTTTGCTGCGCTCGCCATGGCGCGGCTGGCCGAGTGGCTACCCGAGCTCCTGGGCTTTGAGAGTCTGCTGCTCGCCAATCTGCTGGCCTTCGTGCTCGCCGCGCTCATCATGGTGGTGGTGGCCCAGGTCATCGAGCGACTCGTGTTGCGCCCCCTGGTCAACCAGGAAGGCGTCACGCTCCTCATGGCCACGCTGGGGGTCACTTATTTCCTGGACGGCTTTGGACAAACGATCTGGGGATCAGATGTCTACAAAATCGATCTCGGGCTCTCCAAAGAGCCGCTTCTGGTCCTGGGGGACATTTTCGAGGGCGGCATCCTCCTCAATCGCGATGACATTGCGGCAGCGCTGATTGCGGTCGCACTCGTTGCGGTGCTTGCGATCTTCTTTCAGAAAACCGCCACGGGACGGGCGCTGCGCGCTGTCGCCGATGACCACCAGGCGGCGCAGTCGATCGGCATTCCGCTCAATCGCATCTGGGTGATCGTCTGGGCGGTGGCGGGCTTTACCGCACTGGTGGCCGGCATGGTCTGGGGAAGCAAGCTCGGCGTTCAGTTCTCGCTTGCCATCCTTGCGCTCAAGGCGCTCCCGGTGGTGATCGTGGGCGGGTTCACCTCGGTACCCGGGGCGATCGTAGGGGGGCTCCTGATCGGGTTGGGAGAAAAGCTCGCCGAGGTCTACCTGGGGCCCATCATCGGTGGCGGTCTGGAAAACTGGTTTGCCTACGGACTTGCGCTCGCGGTGCTGCTGGTGCGCCCGCAGGGACTGTTCGGCGAACGCATCATCGATCGCGTTTAACCAAAGGGCCTGACGATGCTCTACCGCGAAAACGGCCAGTTCAAAACCCGCTACGGCGACGATCAGCAGATCTTTCCGATTCTGCAGGACCGCTGGCTCGTGATGGCGCTCATTGCCTTCGCCTTCATCGGCGTACCGATGCTGGCAAGCGAATACATGTTCCGCGCCATTCTGATTCCGTTCGTGATCCTTTCGCTCGCAGCGCTGGGGCTCAACCTTCTGGTGGGCTACTGCGGCCAGATCTCGCTCGGCTCGGGCGCGTTCATGGCGGTGGGCGCCTACATTGCCTACAACGCCTACACCCGCGTGCCCGGCATGCCGGTGATCGGCGCGTTTCTCATCGGAGGCAGCGCGGCGCTCCTGGTCGGAATCGTATTCGGCATCCCTAGCCTCCGAATCCGCGGTCTTTATCTGGCGGTGGCCACCCTTGCCGCGCAGTTTTTCTGCGACTGGGTGTTTGCCCGTATCGCCTGGTTCACCAACTACTCGGCCTCGGGCTCGGTATCGGTTCCCACGCTCACCGTGGCAGGCATTTCAATCGACACGCCGCAATCCAAGTATCTCTTTTGCCTCACGATCGTGACCGTCATGGCGCTCGCGGCCAAGAACATCGTCCGCGGTCATGTTGGCCGCTCCTGGATGGCGATCCGCGATATGGATGTGGCAGCCACCGTGATCGGCATCCGGCCGGTCACCGCGAAGCTGTCTGCGTTTGCGGTGAGCTCGTTTGTGATTGGCGTGGCGGGCGCCATGTGGGCCTTCGTGCACCTGGGCTCCTGGGAGCCGCTTGCCTTTGATGTGAACCGCTCGCTCAACCTGCTCTTCATGATCATCATTGGCGGCATGGGCTCCATCATGGGCAGCTTCTTCGGTGCCGCCTTCATCGTGGTGCTCCCGATTCTGCTCAATCAGGTGCCTGCCTGGCTGGGCGT
>CAIPNM010000410.1 GCA_903866395.1 uncultured bacterium | reverse complement strand
GTGTCGCCGCTGCTGACCACGTAGCTGCCCGGACTGGCCCCCGGGTAGCGCTCGTTGACGGGGGTGTAGTTGTAGTCGTTGTCGAAGTTGCCCGCGGCGTTGGTGGAGGCGAGCGGGTTGCCGTCGACGTAGGTGAAGTGCGCGTTGCCCGCGTTGTCCACCCGGCGCAATACCCGTCCGGACAGGTCGTTGACGAAGCTGCGCGCGCGGCTGGTGGCGAAGGACTCGCTGACCGAGACGACGTTGCCGTTGACGTCGAAGGGGCGCCGCGGTCACTCAGGTCAGGACTGCGCGCAGTCGGCTGCGGCGTCGCTGACGATCTGCGACGTCTTGCTATCGCGGTCTTGCCGATGGGTGGGCTGCGCGTCGTGTGTGCCCCCGACGACGAGCGCGTGATCGCGGTGGCGTGTCGCCGGTCAGACGGGCCTGGTTGTCTCGAGCGGCCCGCGAGATCGATTACTGGCGATGTGATCGGGTCTTCATCGTGCCAATGCAAAAGTCAAGACTTGACCCCAAGCTGACCTGAGTCCAATTCACCCTTCCACAAGTTCGCTATCGCGCATTCTCCTCCGCAATTTGGTCAGCTTCAGCCAAGGCAGCACCAGCAACTCCCTCATCACCATCCGCGTTCCACAGGGCAATGATCCGGGCGCACTCCGCTTCCCCGCGCATTAGAGCAAATGCGATCGCGTCCATGCGTTTCATTGTTTCACTAGTGTAGCGAACTTTGCTGTCGATGCCAGACTGCAGAAGCAAGCGGACAATCTCTGGAGACCGTCCGACGATTGCCGCGAACAGAGGGTTTTGGACAGACAAGCTAACGTCCATTACCGAGCCAGCGCTAAGCAAGTAGGCGGCAACGTCATAGCGGTTGCTGGCCGCAGCGCTACAAAGCGGCTTCCGATCGTCGTACTTATCCCCCGCATTCACATCAAGGCCATTTGCCACGAGTACCTTAACAACATCGAGCTTCCCGACTTGGGCTGCGTAACCGAGCCACGTCTGTGAGCCAAATGGCGTATAGAAGCTCTTTTGATCCGGATTTTCCCTGACGAGCTTTTCCACACTGGCACAGTCACTAGCGTCAATGGCGTCTGCGATACGAGCCACCACGTGCTTTGCTTCCATCTCTCTTTATCTCCCGGCGGCGACTTGCCCGTGGTTTCGTAGAATTTCTACCACCTGATTACGCCCCAAACCATACTGCTTAGCCGCGCGCAACTCATCAACAAGATTTCTTGCCGCTGTCGCTGTGTGCCCCTTGTTCGGTGCCCACACCAAGTTCTCCGGCCCTTGAAGTGGATCGATCTTGTAGCCGAGCAGGATATCTTGCCCCTCCCGCACCGACTTCCGATGATCTCCTGCGCGTCCGTTGACCTCCAAGATGTGGTGTTTATGCGCGTTCTTCATCCCTGCCGGTGCATCTCCCATCGCAGCGATAGTCTCGGCGCTAAAGCGAACTCGCGGCAGTTTCGTTTGCGGATCAAATGCGTCGGGCAGGACGGTCTGTAGCGACCCTGCTCGCGGTCCTCCGGCCGTCACGCCCAATCGCCCCACTGCCCGCTTCGGATCCACCGCCGAAGCCAGCGTTTCCAGCGCGAGTCCCGTCCAAGTTTCACTCAGGCCGAGGCGGTTGACCAGCATCTGTGCCCCGAACCCGGCGACGAAGGCTAACGGACCCGTCGCCGCACCGAAGATTGGCAATGCAACGCCGAAGAGATACTCCGGCGCTGTCATCACCCGATCACCAGCCAGCCGCAGCCGCGGCCTGTGTGTTGCGCCTCCGCCAGGTGTGCTCGGGAACGTTTGTGCGAACGAACTCGGATCGTTCGCCGGGCCGAGCGGCACCTGCCCAAGGGTTCCGTTGATCGCCGCATCGAATAGCTGCCGTCCGCGGGTTCGCGCCTCCAGACTCGGCACCGGCTTTGTGCTCGCGTCCGTAGCGCGCTGGCGCTGTTCGCGCTCGAAGGTCCCCGAAGTGGGGTACGAAGGGGCGCGAGCCGCAGGGAACAGCGGTTCCTCGGATATGCCCATCGAACCATCATCCAGGCCTACGGCGGGAGCGGCGTCGTCGCCGGAGCGCCACGAGGGTGCCTCGGCAACCTCGGCTGTACTCTGTGCCCCGGCGTCACCCGAGGTGGCATTGGGCAGCCTGCCGCTACTGAAGATGCCCGAGGTGTCCAAGCGCTCGGTCTTGAAGGGATCGCCGATCGACGTCGTCGCGCTCGGTGGCAGGGGTAGCGCCCGATCGATCTGGTCCTGGGAGGCCTTGAAGCCCAGTCGCGTGGATTCGACCTGACGCGGCTGCTGCTCGCGCGTGCCGAACTGCTCTCGAAGCGTATTGCCGAGCAGGTTCCCGAAGACATCGGCCGCCACGCTGACGAAGTCGACCCGCCCGCGGTTGGCTACGGCCTGAGTGACCACGCTGCGGGCGAAATTCTCGCCGATCGGGCTGGCCGCTGCGGCGATGGCGGTACCGAATGCGTGTCCCGCTGCTCCACCGATGGCTGCAGCTGCCACCGCTCGCCACTCGAACCGCTTCTGTGCCCCGACGACGATCGCCACGCCCTGTCCGACCAGGCTTCCGGCTGCGGCCGTGACGGCCTTGGTCATCCACGCGTCGGCACCGAGCGTGTTGATCGCGTCGGTGATGCCTGCGCCTTGCATGATCCCTGGAGTCACCACGGCTATCGCGAACGAGCGGAAGTTGAACCCGCGCTGCACGCCGGTGATGTTGCCCATGACCTGCCCGGCGATGTTCCCTACGGCGGGCCCGAGCATCACGGAGACCGCGATGGTGACCACTGCCGTAAGGAACTGCCCGAACCCGCCACACCCGCGCCCGCGCGGCGGGGGAGGCGGGGGCGGGGGATCTGGCAAGGTGGGGGTGGTATCGCCGACGATCTCCCCGGGCGAGTACGGTCTGACCGTCTGCGCCGAGGCGTAGAGGTTGGTGACCCGATTGGGCACGTTCAGCGTCTGCCCGGCTCTGAGGTCCGCGTCGCTGGAGAGCCCATTGGCCTGCGCGATCAGGAACCACAGCCGTGCATCGCCGTAGACGGCCAGGGCGATGGCGCGCAGGGTGTCGCCGCTGCTGACCACGTAGCTGCCCGGACTGGCCCCCGGGTAGCGCTCGTTGACGGGGGTGTAGTTGTAGTCGTTGTCGAAGTTGCCCGCGGCGTTGGTG
>CAIPNM010000409.1 GCA_903866395.1 uncultured bacterium | reverse complement strand
GCGCCCACGATGCCCGTGCCGCCTGGCTTGTTGTCCACCACCACGGGCTGACCGAGTTCCTGGCCAAGTCGGGTGGCAACCTGCCGCGAGATGATGTCGATTGGAGTGCCCACAAAGGCGGGTACCACCAGACGAATCGGCTTGGAGGGATAGTCCTGCGCCATCGCCGACGATGCAGCCGCAAGCGCGAGACCCGCGGCGCACGCCGCG
The DNA here is from genome assembly GCA_903866395.1 of uncultured bacterium. GTDB lineage: Bacteria > Pseudomonadota > Gammaproteobacteria > Burkholderiales > Burkholderiaceae_E > SYIM01. Next base: position 2,780 of record CAIPNM010000409.1, on the reverse strand, counting down.
CGAATCCAAAGTGAGTGGAGGTTAGAAAGGCGAATCATGAAGGGTCTCCTTGATTGAATGCGCAGCGCTGATTTATTGCGCCTGATAAATCCAGGCCATGGAGTCGAACGTCTGCTCCGCGGTTCGGGACTGAAGGAAGGCGTTACGAAGATCGGCCGAGGCGCCTTCCGCATGAAACACGTGACCATAGAGTCTGGAAGTCAGTTGTACGCGGGTCGTTCGCAGGTACCGCTTTTGCTGATAGCTCACAAACGCCTGCTCGTAGTCTCCCTCGCTTGGCGCCAGGCAATCAGCCAGGCACACCGCGTCTTCCATCGCCATGCACGCGCCCTGGGCCACATATTGCAGCATCGGATGCGCGGCATCGCCCAGCAGCGTCACGCGACCCCGGCTCCAGTTGCGGATCGGTTCGCGATCGCGCATCACATAAGTGCGCCAATCGGAGATTGAGGCCAGCATGTCGCGCACCGGCTGCCACGTGCACGCGAAGTGCTCGAGCATGGGCTCAGGGTTGCCAGACGCATCCCAACCGGTGTCGAGTCGGTCACTGTGAAAGACCACGGTCACGTTGTAATAGCGGTCCTCCCGCATGGGCCACAACACCATGTGCAGCTTCGGACCTACCCATAACGCCATCGAATTGGCTTTGAGGACTGACGGAATCGTCTCGGCAGGCACAATGGCCCGATAGCAGACATGCCCCGCAAGCCGAGGCTCGCCGTCCCCCACCAGAGTCTGCCTGATCATCGACCAAAGACCGTCAGCGCCAATCAGCGCCGAGCCCTCATGATTGGCTCCGGCTGTAGTCTGCACCCGGACCCGCGCGCCGTCGTCATGGAAGTCTGCAAGACGGCTGCCAGTCAGGAGCTCAATCGACTGTGGCAGCGCACGACACGCATCAAGCAGGACCCGGTGCAGATCCGCCCGATGCATGAGCCCGTACGGATAGCCGAACCGCTTCACAAAGCGCTCGCCCAGTGGCAGTGACGTAATGGTTGAACCGTCCAGTGCATCGATCACCGCCATCGCTTGCGGGAAGGTCGCGATCGCCGAGACGGCGTCAGTCACGCCCAGGCGATCGAACACCCTGAATGCGTTCGGCCCGACCTGCAGACCAGCGCCGATTTCCTGAAACCTGTCGGCCTGCTCGAGCACGCTCACCCGAACCCCGGTACCAGCCAGCGCAAGCGCTGCCGACAGGCCACCAATACCGCCGCCCGCGATCAGCACTCGCGATGCATCCTGTATCGCCCCCAAAATCGCCCCCTTTTGTGAATCCTCGGTTCTACGCCATCCGCCGGGCGGTCGGAAGGAGTGATATCGTCATGACCCATGTTGTGGGAGCATGGCATGCAAGACGACCCCCTGACTCTTCGCCAGCTGCAGGCGCTACTGGCCATCTCGGATGCGGGCAGCATTGGCGCGGCTGCGCGTGAGCTCGGTGTAACCCAACCCGTGCTGTCGCGAATCATCGCCCAGCTGGAGCGCTCCGCCGGGGTATCGCTGGTTCGACGCGGCGCACGCGGCACCGTGCTCACGCCGTCAGGATTGGCGCTCGCCGCGCGCGCCCGCACCATCTCCGCCGAACTCAAGCGCTGCGAAGAAGACCTGCAACTCATGCGTGGCCAGACGGGTGGACTGGTGTCGCTCGCCGTCTCGCCCGTGCCCATGATGATGGTGGTCCCAGCTGCCATTCGGCAGCTGCTTCAGACCTTGCCCGATGCCGAAGTGCTGGTCACCGAGATCGTCTACCCACAGCTGCTCGATGCGTTTCGCCACCAGAGGATTGACTTCGCCATAGGCCCGGTACCGCCCAGCGGGTTGGGAACTGATCTCAGGATCGAGCCCCTGTTTCGGGTCGATGGCGTGATTATCGTGGCGCGCGACCATCCAAAGGCGGGCGTACGCTCGCTGGCAGCGCTTCGCTCGGAACCCTGGATCATTATGGGACCGATGAATGGCCCCGGCGCGGTCGTGGCCCAGCTCTTCGCTAGCCACGGGCTCGATGCCCCGCGCTGCAAGGTGACGCTCGATACGGTGTGGTCGGCCATCGAGATGATCAGCCGCACCGGGTTTGTCGGCTGGGTGCCGAAGCCGATTGCGGAGTCGGCGCTCGACCGCGTGCGCATTGTTCGCATCCGGGAAGCTCTGCCTCCCTTACAGATCGGGCTCATCACCCGTACCGATACACTGCTCACCACCGCAGCGCGCGCCCTGATCTCTGCGGTCCGCGCGCGATCGAAGCAAATGCAGAGCGCCGCATAAACGCGCTGATAGACCATGACCGATCGGAATTCACCACCCATGCTCCCTCAGCTCCCCACCTCGCGAACGGTTGAAGCGGGCGCGCTCAGCGTCGCGCTCTATCAATGCGGCCCCGCCGATGGCCCCCCCGTCTTTCTGATGCACGGTTTTCCCTACGACATCCACGCCTACGCCGAGGTCGCACCGCGGCTGGCCGACGCCGGCTGCCGGGTCTACGTCCCTTACCTGCGCGGATTCGGCCCCACGCGGTTTCTAAGTAAAGCCACGCCGCGTTCAGGCGAGCAGGCCGCGCTCGGCGCCGATCTGCTTGCGCTCATGGACGCACTCAGCGTCCCTAGCGCCGTGCTTGCGGGCTACGACTGGGGCGGGCGCGCAGCCTGCGTCATCGCAGCGCTTTGGCCTGAACGCTGCGCGGGCCTGGTCTCGCTCAACAGCTACAACATCCATGACGTCGCACGGGCCATGGAACCCGACACCCCTGCTAACGAGCAAAGCCTCTGGTACCAATACTATTT
>CAIPNM010000408.1 GCA_903866395.1 uncultured bacterium | reverse complement strand
CCAACATGCCAGTTGACCACGGATGGCTTGCCACATGACGGTCGCTCGTGATGGGTCGCTCAGCCGGGCGCTTGCCGAAGCGGCGCTTGGCTGGCGCTGGACTGATCTGCCGCGCGACGTGCAACGGCAGGCACTCCGGTCCCTGGTTAATTTTTTTGCGTGCGTCCTTGCCGGGTTTCGCGACCCAGCCGTCACGACAGCGGCGAGAGTGTTTGCTCGGATCGGACCGGGGGGCGCCTTCACGCGGATCGGGAGCGGCATGACTGCGAGCCTGTTGCACGCCGCCTCGCTCAATGCCATGGCGGCGAATGTCTTCGATTTTGATGACACGCATCTGCCCACCGTCGCGCACCCCACCGCGCCGGTCGCTCCGGTTGCGCTTGCGCTCTCGCAGACGCGACGCGTGAGCGGCATCGAATTGTTGGAGGCGATCACCGCGGGCGTCGAGCTCGAGTGCAGGATCGCCCTCGCGATATCGCCGGGTCATTACTCCCGCGGCTGGCATATCACGTCCACCTGCGGGGTATTCGGGGCAACCACGGCTGCCGCTCGATTGCTGGGGCTTGATGCCCGGCAGACCGTCTGGGCCTTCGGGAGCGCTGCGGTTCAGGGCGCTGGTCTGGTCGAGACACTGGGCACGATGGCCAAGAGCCTGAGCGTTGGCAATGCGGCCTCCAACGGGCTGCTCGCCGCATGGCTCGCCGAAGAGGGCTTTGCAGGCCCACCTGCACCGCTTGAGGGCGAGCGCGGGTTTGTGCCGGTGTTCGGCCCGAGCGTCAATTGGGCGGCGCTCGCCGAGGGCCTGGGCGAGCGCTGGGAAATTCTCGCCAACACCTTCAAGCCCTATCCCTGCGGCGTGGTGCTCAATCCGGTCATTGAGGCCTGTCTCGCGCTCCGCCCTGTGGTTGCGCAACGACTCGATGCGATCGTCAGGGTTGAGTTGCGGGCGCACCCGCTGCTTCGTGAACGAACTGATCGACCTGGCGTGACCTCCGGCAAGCTGTCTCAGGTCAGTGCCCAGCACGCGGTCGCGGTGAGCCTCACGCGAGGCCGCGCCGGCCTCAACGAGTTTAGCGACGAGGCAGTCGGCGACGGTGCGGTCAGGGCATTTGAGCGCCTGCTCACCTTTGTCGACGACGAATCGATGCGAGTCGAAGCCGCCGAAGTTACGCTGGTGATGGCCGATGGCGAGCGGCTCATTCACCGGGTCGAAGCTGCCCACGGCAGTCTTGCCTCACCGCTCACCGATGATGAGCTATCCGCGAAATGTCGCGAGCTCACGCGCCACGGCGATAGCGGTATTGACGCGGATGCGCTGCTCGATACGCTCTGGAATCTGGAGCGCGCGCCAGACGCCTCCGTGCTGCTCGGTCTCGCTTCAGGACGCCGCTGACCGTGGCTGATCCACTTCTCGCTTGTTCTCAAGGAATCCAATGATGAATGCTCGACAGACCCTGGGCTTTATTGGTGTCGGTGTCATGGGAAAACCGATGTCCGCGCACCTTGTGAAGGCGGGCTACGACGTGCTGGTGTTCGATGTCAGCGCAGATGCCATGGCGGTGGCGGTGAGCGCCGGCGCGCGTGCCGCTGCGAGCGTACGCGAGGTGTGCGATCAGGCGGAGGTGGTCTTCACCAGTCTGCCTTCGCCGAAGGTGTTTCTGGAAGTGATGACCGCAGCCGAAGGCGTGATCGAGGGGAGCGCCGTTCGCATAGCGGTCGACACCTCAACGGTTGGACCGCGTGCGGCGCGGGCGGCGGCGGAAGCGCTTCGTGCGCGGGGAATTGAGCTGGTTGATGCGCCGGTGAGCGGCGGCGCAGCCGGAGCGCTGAAGGCAAGTCTTGCAGTGATCGTGTCGGGTTCCGAGCCAGCGGTCGAGGCGGTGATGCCGATATTGAGGGTGTTTGGCAAGCCCACCATGATTGGTGCCGAGCCGGGCCAGGCGCAGCTACTTAAGCTCCTGAACAACATGCTGTCGTCGACCGCACTGGCGGTTACCGCTGAGGCCTACGTGGCCGGGGTGAAGGGTGGGCTCGATCCCAAGCTGATGCTCGATGTGCTCAATATCAGCAGCGGCCGCAGCGCTGCATCGCAGGAGAAATTCGTCCGACAGGTGCTGCCCCGCACGTTCGATTTTGGTTTTCCGATTTCAAGTGTCTGCAAGGACATCGGGCTTGCAGTGGACGAGTGCGAGGCGCTGGGTGTGCCGATGTGGATCGGCCAGCAGTCGCGTCAGCTCTGGAATTTTGCGTACCGGCAGGGGGGCGGCAGTCGGGACATGACCGAAATCGTGCGGTTCATCGAGGACTGGGCCGGGGCGGAACCACCCGAGCCGGTGCGCGACTAGGCTCAGCCTAACGGGTTCTCGCTTTTGAGTGTTCGCGGAGCACACAACTCGTGCGCCGCCGCCCGTAAACGCGCATGGATGGCATCGATACGGGCCTGACCGGCTAGTTCATCTGCGGCCAGCACGGCGTCGCGAACCGCACGGCCTACTTGGCGTAGCAACTCATCATCGGGACAGTCCGACCTGGGCGGAATGCGCAGCACAGTGTTGCTGGTCCATGTGGGAACGATACCGTCGGCAGCGGCCATTCGGTGGGGCCCCAGCGCCGCGCCCGCCTGCAGTTCATCGGCGTAGCGGCGCAACTGGCGTCTTAAGCGGACTACACCCACATCGCTGGTGCCGCGGTGTTCGGCCGAATGTACAGCGACGGACCCCATCGAGACGATCGCCTCCCAATCGCCAGGATCATCCTGCATCTGCTCAAGCGTCCGCCCGCCGTGGGATTGTCCGTAGACATCGAGCGAGTCGCGTCCAACCCGGTTGCGATCGCCCAGACCCTTTGGGCCTTCGACGTCTTCGCTGAAATGCCGCACGCCAAAAATCGTGCATGAGGTGTCATCGTGCGGGACCGTCCAGCGCGTTGCAGCGATTCGCTGAAAGAGCAGTTCGTGGGCACCGTCCTGCCAGAACCCTGCCACCTGGCCAAAGTTTGGCACGCTCACCTCGTTGAAGCGCACCCACACGTTGTCGCCAAATCGCCGGCTGGTGAGGTAATACATCCGATCGCCCAGCTCGCCGTATTCGGTGATGGGCATTTCGCCCCAGGCATCGGTGATCTGGGTGCTGCCCATTCGGGTATGCAGAAAGACTGCGTGTAACGGGTCCATCAAATTCTCGTGCACCTGCAACCAGTTGCAGGGGTAGTGCAGGCTGTAGGAAACCAGCTCGGTACCCGGCAGCTGGAAAGCATCGAGGTTGGGAAATGCTGGCTGATGCTCAGGTGGGCCGAGATAGGCGAAGATCAAGCCTGCTGTTTCCTGTACCGGGTAGGCTCCCTGGGTCGTGGTCTTGACTAGCGGGCTGTTCTTGGGCTCTGCCGGTGTATCGAGCACGGTGCCGTCAACATCAAACCACCAGCCATGCAGTGAGCATTGGATGCCGCGCTCAACGATGCGACCCAACTCAAGCCCCGCTCCACGATGCGTACAGTGGCGATGCATCAGACCCAGTCGGCCCGAGCCGTCCCTGAAGAGGACAAGATCCTCTCCGAGAATGGTGAGGCGAAGCGGCCGCTTGCCAAGGTCGGCAGATCTCGCAATCGGCTGCCAGTAGCGACGCATGAGTTCGCCCATGGGAGTGCCGGGTCCGACATGGGTGAGGGTGGTGTCGTGGTCCGGCGTTCTGCGGGTGCGGTAGCCGGAATAGGTGGCGCCACGCTGCGGCGGCGGAACTGCCTGATGCATGCGCTTCTCCCCTCTGTCGAAGATTTAACGCTTCGAACAACGCGCGGGTCATGATGCTGCGGACGATATCACGCGTCAACGGAGAAGGGGCCCGTGACCTGGCTCAATGGTTAAACCATCGGTTCATGCGACAGTCAACTTTCAATGCTGTTCACATGACATCGCTTCACCCGGCTAGTTCTGCAGGAGGCTCCGCAATGACCTATGTCGACAAACACCCGCTCGCGGCCGATTTCCCCGAGCTTCGCGACCGAATTCACACACTCAAGATTTCCAGCGCGCACTTCGCCAAACAGTTGAGTGAATACGAAGCGCTCGACCGCGAGATCATCCGGATTGAGGAAGGTATCGAGCATCGCTCAGACGAATCGCTTGAGCATCTGAAGATGCGACGCGTTCGGCTAAAGGATGAGCTTTACGGCATGCTTACTGCGCCTTGAAGCGGAGTGGAGATCGGGGCTAGAGGGGCTCCTGTCCGACCGAACACCGCCTGTCTTTCGGTACGGGGTCCGCTGGTCAATAATGGTGGTCGGCGCAGACACATCCCCCCCGACCCGGAGAACCGAATGATCGATTGGCGAGCTAGGCTTGGATTCCTGATCCCCCCGGGCACGCCGACGGTGGAGCGAGAGATGTTTCAGGCCGCCCCCGAAGGCGTGTCGGTGCACTTTAACCGCATGACCGCCAAGGGTGAGGTCGGCACTCTGCAAAATCTGCAACAGCGCGCTGCCAGCCAGCTCGCAAACCTGGACCAGACCGTTGACATGCTGGCAAGTGTGCAGCCCAACGTAATGGTGCTCGCACACACCGCCACCAGCTACACCCTGGGGATGAAAGGCGATCGCGAGCTCTGCGAGCGCATGGAGGCCCGTACGGGCATTCCGTTTATCAGCGCGCTGGGTAGCGCGGCCGCGGCGTTTGAACGGTTGGGCATTCGGCGGGTTGCTATCGGAACGCCTTACGATCTTGCGCTTACGCTGCGCAGCAAGGAGGTTCTCGAGCAATATGGGATTGAAGTGGTGAACGCGCAGTGTCTTCCCGACGTTAAATGTATTTTCGATGAGCCGCCGCGGCGGGTTTACGGTTTGATTCGGGAAGTCAACCGAAGCAATGCGGATGCGGTCTTCGTCAGTGGCGTGGGGCTTCCTACGCTTTCGGTGCTGGGTGCGGCTGAGGCCGACCTTGGTAAGCCCGTGTTGTCGAGCGCGGGTTCCATGCTCTGGAATGCGTTGGCGACCGCGGGCATCGCCACGCCAATTTCAGGCTGCGGTCGGCTGCTTGCAGATCCGGGTTATCGACCGCCCTCGGCCTATCGAGCGGTGCGCTCAGCGGTCTGAGGCTATTCGGGTTTGAGGCCGAGGCTGCGGATGACGCCGCCCCAGCGGTGCCGTTCGTCTTCAAGAAATCTCTGAAACTCGCTCGCCGACATGGCGGGGTAACTATCTACGCCGAGTTTGCGCAGCGCCGCTTGGGTGTCGGCTGCTTGTGCGACCGCGCTGACCTCGCGCTCCAATCGCTGCAGTACCGACTGAGAGACCCCGGCAGGTGCCACCAGCCCGAAGAAGTTGGCGAAGTTCATTGCCTCATAGCCCAGCTCCTTCAGTGCCGGGACATCTGGCATGTTGAAGAACCGCGCGTGGGTGGTGACAGCAAAAACCTTGATCTTGCCTGAGGCGCCCATCGTCTGAGCACTGCCAGCGGGCAGCATCTGAAGGTCGGTCTGCCCGCCCAGGAGCGACGTCATGGCCGGTGCCTGACCCTGGAAAGGCACATGAAGAACATCAATGCCCGCCAGACCTTTGAGGGTCTCCATGGCGATCTGCGATGTGCTTCCCAGACCCGCCGAGGAATATGTGAATTTACCGGGCTGGGCCTTGATGCTTGCGATCAATTCGCGCAGATCGCGAGCCGGGAAATCGGGGCGCGAGACCAGCGCGAACGGGTTAATGGCAAATGGAGCGATGGCAGCGAAGTCTTTATTGGGGTCATAGGGAAGGCGCGCGCGCAGATTGGGGGCGATTGCATGGGTTTCGGCGCTGGCGAGTAGAAGCGTATAGCCGTCGGGCTGCGCCCGGGCAACCGCTTCAGCCCCGATTGTTCCTGCCGCACCGGCACGGTTTTCGACGACGACCGCCGTGCCAAAACGCTCGGCGAGGCGTTGCGCCATGATGCGCCCTGCGGAATCGGTGATGCCTCCGGCTGGCCATGGCACGACGATCTTGATCGGGCGCTCCGGGTAGGTCTGTGCCAGCGCGCTGCTGCACACCGAAACGCCGAGTGCCAATGACAATGCTGCGCCGAGCGCCCTGGCAAGCGAGGCGGGTGTTCTTGACGAAGCAATGTGGCGCAGATAACCAGACAAGCGGGATGGCGACATGATCGACGTCCTTGGGTGTTCGATATCCGTGCATGCTTACATCTGTACCCGGGTCTCGCAAGCGCCGTAGGCCCGGGCGCAGTATCGATTTTCGCGTCTGAGGCCTTCGCCAGCCTACCTGTCGAGACAGGAGTGGGACCGCCGACGCGCGGTGCAATGCCATCGCGGCGATTGGCCTCGGCCATATGCGCGATGTCATCAAGCCGTCATGTTCGCGCCGCAGATTCCTTCGGCTCGAATCATGTATCGCGGGTGCGTTCTGGTGGTGTCAGGTGTGTCATTTCTGGTGAGGCTGTGCGGCAGGCTGCTGCTGGTCGGGGTGCTGGCGGCAGCGTCTGCTTGCGGCGGGGGTGGCGGGGGTGTTGGGACGCCACAAATGGATATGTCGCAAGGGCCGACACCCGCCGCGGGGTCTGCGATCCTCGCGCCGCCGACACTCAGTTTTACAGATACGGGGCTCAGCGTGAGTGACGGGGTCACTCGGACTGGCCTCTGGGATGTCTCGAGTTCCGATGGTCTGGGTTGGGAGTATTCGCTCGATTTTGGCAAGAGCTGGTCCCGAGGTACGGGCGACTCATTCGAAGTGATGGGGGATGGTCAGAAGACCATTTGGGTCCGAGCCCGAGATGATCTGGGCAACACTTCTGAAATCGTCGTTGCGAAATGCATGCTCGACACCATGGCCCCCGCGCCAGTCGCTGCGGTGAGCGCCGGCAGTCAATTGCTGCGCCAACTCTCGATTCAGGGCATCGAGCCCAACGCACGTTGGGAGTTTTCAATTGACCAGGGGCGCTCCTGGTTGAGTGGCGGAGGCGATAGCCTGGGGGTCGCCGGGAATGCGCTGCCTTCGCTCTGGTTGCGGCAGACGGATGTTGCGGGCAATCGGTCGGCCCCGGTTGCGATCGATCTGGGCGGTCCGGGGCTGGGGTGGGTCGAGGCCTCTGGCAGTTCGCTGATGCCCACGCCGATCGGGTCGCTTAAGCAGTGGGTGTTGCTTCACGGAGAGGTCGTGGCGGGCGATGCGGACTACTTCAGTATCGAGATTCCGTCGGGCTTCCAGCTCAGGTCGGTATCATTCGTCGGTTACGACTCCGTCGACAAAATCGCGTTCTTCGCCATCCAGCAAAAAGCTATTTTTGACGCCGGGTTCGATACCGGAAAGATGCTCGCCTTCGGTCACTTTGGTCCCTCGGATCTTGGAAGGAATGTCGTGGCAAATGCGGCGCCCACCGGGCTTGGGCCGGGCCCGCTCACCTTCTGGGTCCAACAAACCGGACAACTGGTAACCCGTTACGCGTTGCTGCTGGCGATTGAGCCGGCTACCTGACCGGCGCGGCGCCCGCT
>CAIPNM010000407.1 GCA_903866395.1 uncultured bacterium | reverse complement strand
GATACGGCTGTGGTCGAGGCCGGCCTTGGCGAGCGCGTCTTCGGCCGCTTCCATCATGGGTGCCGGCCCGCAGACGAATGCGCAATCGATTCCCGGCACGTGAATGGCGGTTCCGCACAGCCGCGCGATCCGTGCCCGATCAAGCAGTCCCGACAAGAGTTCGATATCGGTGGTTTCTTCCGAGAGCACATGGAAGATTGATAGCCGGTCCATCCAGCGGTTCTTCAGTCCCTCGATTTCCTCCAGGAACATGATCGAGGACACGGTGCGGTTGCCGTAGAGCAGTGTGAATCGACTCTGCGGTTCGCATTCAAGCGCGGTCTTGATGAGCGACAGCATGGGCGTGATGCCCGAGCCCCCGGCGATACCGAGGTAATGCCGCCGGCTGTTTGAGGTGAGCCCAATGCCGAAGCGGCCGTCAGGCGTGAGCACATCGATCTCGCTGCCGGCGTGCAGATGGTCGTGGACCCAATTGGAAAACCGGCCACCCGCCACCCGGCGGATCCCGACCCGCAGGGTGGCGCTCGCGCGGTACTCCGCAGGCGATGAGCAGATGGAATAGGAGCGGCGGAGCCGCTCGCCGCCGACCACGGCCTCGAGCGTGACGAATTGCCCGGCGTTGAAGGCAAACTTCTCGAGGAGCGAGGCAGGGATGGCGAAGCGCACGCTTATCGCGTCGGCTGCTTCAGCGCGCACCTCGGCAATCGACAATCGGTGCAGGGTGGGTAAAGCCATGTCAGGGTCCGTGATCAGTACGGCTTGAAATAGTCGAAGGGCTCGGCGCATGCGAGGCAGCGATAAAGCGATTTGCAGGCGGTGGAGCCATACTCGGAGAGCAGTTCGGTCTGAGGCGACTGACAGCGCGGACACGGAGGTGCGGGTTCGGCTCGCGGCAGCCAGGTGGCCGCCCGCGCGCGCTCGGATTCGCGCTCGGATTCGCGCCGTATAAAGCGGACGGGGGCGGTTGCGCCTGCGGATGAAGCGAGACAGGCAGGCGGAGCGATGCCGGCTTCAAGGAGCTTTCTTCGCCCTGCCGCAGTGATCCAGTCGCTGCTCCAGGCCGGCACGAGCGACACCCGCACCGCAAAGGGCGCCACGCCGGCAGCCTCGAGCGCAGCCCCCACGTCATCGCAGATCGCTTCGGTGGCCGGGCACGCGGTATAGGTGGGCGCGAGCGTCACGACCACCCGCTCCGCCTCGATCTGCACCCCGCGCAGGATGCCCAGGTCCTCGAGCGAGAGCGACGGAATTTCAGGGTCGCAGACCTGAGCGGCAGCGTCTCGCGCGCGGGCCAGGCGCTCGCTTGCCGACAGGCTCACCAGCGCGCTCCGGGGTGCGCGCGCGCAAGCGCCTGCATCTCTGCAAGCATTGGGCCCAGGTGTTCGCTGTGGCGGCCGAGTTTGCCGGTTGACATGAATCGGCTGTCGGGCGGGCGGGAAAGGCCGGCCTCACTCAGCACCGGGTTGACGGTATGGTCCCAGGCGGACTTCAGGCTCGCCACGACCACGCCACGGCCGGCGTCTGCGAGCGCTGCCTCGACGGGGTCTGGGCTCCAGAATTCGTTGGTGTAGGGGAACAGTCTTTCGAGGGCGACTGCCGTTCGTGCGTGCGAGGTGTCGGTGCCGTCACCGAGCCGCACCACCCATTGCCCGAAGTGGCGCAGATGAGCGCGCGCCTCATTAATCGAGCGCGCGGCGATTGCTGCCAGTTCGTGATCAGCGCAAGCGGCAAGCGCGGGCCACAGGTGGACCTGGAGCGCGGCGTGCAGAAAGCCGCGCACCACGGTGATCGCATAGTCGTCGCGCGGGCCATGACCGTTGGGCAGTTCGAGGAGCGTGTAATTGCGAAACGCTGCCTCGTCGCGAAGATAAGCGAGCGCATCCTCGTCGCGGTTCAAGCCCTCGCGCGTGCCAGCGAGGGCGAGCAGCAGTCGCGCCTGACCAACGCAGTCGAGCGCGATATTGGCGAGCGCGATGTCTTCCTCGAGGGCCGGTCCGTGGCCGCACCACTCGGACAGGCGCTGGCCGTGCACGAGCGCGCTGTCGCCCAACCGAAGCAGGTGCTCGAAGCCGGCGCGATCGTTTGACCCGGCGGCGCTCATCGCGCCCCTCGCGCAGAGCCGGCGCGAGCAGACCGATGGTTGAGCGCCGCGCTTTGCTCACATGTGGCGCACTTCATCGGGCAGCTCATAAAAGGTGGGATGACGGTAGATCTTGTCGGACATGGGGTCAAAGTCCACGCCCTGGTCTTCCGGCTGCGAAGCGATGATGGCCTGCGAGGGCACCACCCATAGGCTCACGCCTTCCATTCGTCGGGTGTACACATCGCGCGCCATCTCGAGCGCCATGCGGGCGTCGGCCGCATGAAGGCTCCCGCAGTGGCGGTGATCAAGCCCCTGGCGGCTGCGCACGAACACTTCCCAGAGCGGCCAGTCGGCGGGCGAAGCAGTATTACCGGTCATCGGATTTCTCCTTGTCAACACGATCTCAGGCGGCTTCAGCCCGGCTGCGTGCGGCGCGTTTGGCAGCATGCGCGGCCGCGGCCTCGCGAACCCACGCGCCGTTGTCGTGGGCGCTTTGCCGCGCTGCGATCCGCTCGCGATTGCAGGGCCCGTCACCCCCTACCACCTGCCAGAACTCATCCCAGTTGATCGGGCCGTGGTCGTAGTGGCCGCGTTCGGCGTTCCAGCGCAAATCGGGGTCGGGCAGCGTGATGCCCAGCAATTCCGCCTGCGGGACGGTGGCATCGATGAATTTTTGGCGCAGGTCGTCATTGGAGATGCGCTTGATGCCCCACTTCATGGTTTGCGCCGAATGAATTGATTCCGCATCGCTCGGCCCGAACATCATCACGACGGGCCACCACCAGCGGTTCACGGCGTCCTGAACCATCGCACGCTGCGACTCGGTGCCGCGCATCATGGCGAGGAGCGACTCGAAACCCTGTCGCTGGTGAAACGATTCTTCCTTGCAGATACGGATCATGGCTCGCGCATAGGGCCCGTATGAGCAGCGGCAGAGCGGGATCTGGTTCATGATCGCCGCGCCATCCACCAGCCACCCGATGACGCCGACATCGGCCCAATTGAGCGTGGGGTAATTGAAGATGCTGGAGTATTTCGCCCGGCCGTCGAGCAGTGCCTGTTGCATTTGAACCCGCGGCGTGCCCAGGGTTTCGGCCGCTGCATAGAGGTAGAGCCCGTGGCCGCCCTCATCCTGAATCTTGGCAAGCAAAATGGCTTTGCGCTTCAGACTGGGGGCGCGCGTGACCCAGTTGCCCTCCGGCAGCATGCCGACGATTTCCGAGTGTGCGTGCTGCGAGATCTGCCGCACGAGCGTTCGCCGATAAGCATCGGGCATCCAGTCCTGCGGCTCGACCATTCGGTCGGCCGCAATACGCGCCTCGAACGCCTGCTCGGCATGGGTTGCCGCCGCAGCGGCGGTTTCGCGGGAGAGGTCCATCGACTGGGTGTACATCGTGACTCCGTGGTCGGGCGGTCATTCAGCGAGCGAGTATATTAGCCGACCGACCGGTCGGTCAATGAATCGAAGGGGCTCGCACGCCGATCGGCTTTGGGCTCAATTTGACAGCCATCAGGGAATTGGCGACAATTCAAGGTTCCCTGGAGGGGTGCCCGAGTGGCTAAAGGGGGCAGACTGTAAATCTGTTGGCTTACGCCTACGTTGGTTCGAATCCAACCTCCTCCACCAGGAATGATTTCAGCGGTTCAGGTGAGATGTCTGCGGTGCGATGTTGGCGGCTGGGTGTTCTCAGCGGGGTGGTAGCCAACTGGATTGTCGTCGCGTGCGGGTGTAGCTCAATGGTAGAGCAGAAGCCTTCCAAGCTTACGACGAGGGTTCGATTCCCTTCACCCGCTCCACGTTGAGCTTGCGTTGGTCTGTAGTGCCGGATTTGCAGTATCGGTTTTGCCCATGTGGCTCAGTGGTAGAGCACTCCCTTGGTAAGGGAGAGGTCACGCGTTCGATCCGCGTCATGGGCACCACTAACCCGCCGGGTGTGTCGGCGGACAATTGGCCCAGCAGGCAGGTTGCGGTCTGTCGGGTCAGGGTTGCAACCTCGGGTCGCAACAGCGTCGCCCGGTCTTGAGTAGATCGGCCGACGTCCCGGTTGGAGGCGCGTCGGTCGATCGTCGCCCGTGTCAGGAATCAGGAGCGTAGAGATGGCAAAAGGCAAGTTTGAGCGTACGAAGCCACACGTGAACGTGGGAACGATCGGGCACGTGGATCATGGGAAGACGACGCTGACGGCGGCGATCACGACGGTGCTGTCGACGAAGTTTGGCGGCGAGG
>CAIPNM010000406.1 GCA_903866395.1 uncultured bacterium | reverse complement strand
CCTTTGAAGTCTGCATCCTGGGTCCACAAGCTGGCGTTCGCACGCCGAGCAGTGGCGAAAACCACGCTGTCGGCCAGCGGCAGCCGGTACCTCGCGCTGGCCACTGCCGCATCCAGCGCCAGGGACGCATCCAGGTCGACCACCCTTCCCTGCTGCATCAATCCGACGCAGCGCAGCGCAGCGCCTTCGTCACGCTGCTGCAGCACGCGCTTGAACACCTCGAGCACCGTGATCGACGGCACCAGCAGCGACCCAGTGTCCTCGATCGCAGCGGCGAACGCATCTGCGCCAGGCCCGCCGGCGAAGTATTCGAGCCATGCCGAGGAGTCGACGACATTCACACCCGGTCCTCCTCCCTCGGGACCGAGGTGTCGATCCCGGCGAGGAAGCCCCGAAGCTCACGCGCCGGGCGCTCCGGGATCAGTTCGATCCGGTCGCCATACTGCACGACCTGCATCCGGTCGCCGGCCTTCACGGCCATCCGCTCACGCACCCGCTGCGGAATCACGACCTGGAACTTGGGAGACACGGTGACGGAATCCATGGGAGTATGACGCTCCGAGTATCGATAAGACGATCGTATAACGAGAAAGCTATCGACGCAAATCGTGCCTTCCTGGTGTTCGCTGCTCCGTGCGATAGCCATCGACGAAGATCATGTGAAAGTGCGCGTTCAGATTCAACGCCGAGCCGAAACGCTGGATCAGCGTGACCGAACCCGTGTGGCCAGCGGCGCGCTTGACGCCCGCACGGGCCAGCAGATGACCCGAGATCGTGCGGCACACCACGCCGAGCGCTTCGGAGAGCGCCGCAGGGCGGGTGGGCGCGCAAAGACAGGTTGACTGACTGGTCGCCTTGACTGCATCTCAAACGAGATACATCATTAGCGAAATGGAGGATTCAAACATGGCCCATTCCACGATGCTGCACGTCCGGGTGGACGACGAAATCAAGACGCAAGCCAGCGAGGCATTGGCAGCCATGGGTCTGTCCGTGTCGGATGCCGTGCGCATCCTGCTCAAGCGCGTGGCCACCGACCAGGCATTCCCGCTGGAACTGAAGGTGCCCAACGGCCAGACCCGTGCGGCGATGGAAGAAGCACGCGCAATGGCGAAGACCCGTGCCCTCCGTTTTGACTCTGCAGACACCTTGATCAATGACCTCGAAAAAGCCCGCCAGCAGTAAGCGGGCAACACCGCCCAGGGCGTTCGACTATACAAAGACATTCCTCAAAGACTGGGAGCGCCTCTCCCGCTCGGGCCGCTACGATCTGAAGCGGTTGAAGGAGGCGATGGTGCTACTCATTGCCAACGATGCACCGCTGGGCCCCGAATGGCTTGACCATCCGCTCAAAGGGGACTGGGCAGATCACCGCGAGTGCCACATCGGCGGCGACTTCCTGCTGATCTATCGGCTGGATGGCGGCACCCTGATCTTTGTGCGCGCGGGTACGCACTCAGAGTTGTTCGAGGAATGAGCCATGGGCGTTGAATTGCTCAACGCTAGGGATCCATCCCTGCCGACATCCGCCAGCAGCTCCTGTCCAACGTCTGGTGCGGGCATTGCAGTCACGAAACAACGATCACCAGTTTCAGCGGCACCATCACCAATGGAACGCTGCTGGTGGTCGGCTGAGCGGCGTCAACGGGAGCGTCCCGGAACATGATGACCGATGAAGAGCTGGCGAAACTCGCGCCGGCGGAGTCCTCGCTGTTCTGCGCATCGTTCCACTGGCTTCCGCTACGTCGATGCCCCGTGGTTATCGCTCCTGTCCCAGCGACAACTTCTCTGACGCGGAGGGGCGGCGCCGAACTCATCGTGTCGTGATCGGCACAGTGGGATGATCCGGGTCTACTCGCCGCGAGAAATCCAGGCAGCGGCCTTCTCCGCAATCATCAAGGTGGGCGCGTTGGTGTTGCCGCTGGTGATCATCGGCATCACGCCGGCATCGACCACCCGCAGGCCGCGCACGCCGCGCACCCGAAGGTGCGAATCGACCACCGCCATCGGGTCGTCTGCCCGGCCCATCTTCGTGGTGCCGACCGGATGGAAGATGGTGGTGGCGATGTCGCCGGCCAGTCGGGCGAGTTCTTCGTCGCTCTGGTACTGCGACCCGGGCCTGAACTCTTCGGGCATGAATGGCGCCAGCGCGCGCTGGCCCACGATGCGGCGCGTCAGGCGCAGGGAGTCCGCCGCGACCTGGCGGTCTTCGCTGGTGCTGAGGTAATTGGGCGCAATCGCCGGCGCCTCGTCGAAGCGGCTGCTCTTGAGATGGACCGTGCCGCGGCTGCTCGGGTTCAGGTTGCAGACGCTGGCGGTGAAGGCGTTGAAGTCGTGCAGCGGGTCGCCAAAGGCGTCGAGCGAGAGGGGTTGCACATGGTATTGAAGGTTCGGGTGGGGCTGGCTGGCATCAGAGCGCGTGAAGGCGCCCAGCTGCGAAGGCGCCATGCTCATCGGGCCGGTGCGGCGCAGGGCGTATTCCAGGCCCAT
>CAIPNM010000405.1 GCA_903866395.1 uncultured bacterium | reverse complement strand
GTGGACCCGCTCTGATCACAGTGTTTGTTGACCTGTCGTCAGAACGAGAAGCTCAGAAGAAGTTCTATCGCAATCAACTGATTGTTGATGCAGCGCTGTCAAGCGTGACCGATGGCGTCTGCATCACCCGCTCCGACCTGTCATTGGCCTATCTCAATATCGCCCTCCTGCGCCTCCATGGATATCCAGAGAACGCTGAGCGTGTCGTATCTCACCGTGAATTCCGGGGCCAATTCGACCTCTTCACCGCCACGGGTCAGCTCTTAGCCGATCACGACTGGCCGGTTGAGCGGGCCGCTCGAGGCGAATCGGGCGTCGATGAGGAATACATATGCGTGCGGCGTGATAGCGGACGACGGCTACATGCCAGCATCAATTATTCGCCGATTTACGACAGCGACGGCGTTTTCTTTGGCTGCATCCTGATTGTTCGCGACATCAGCGCGCGCCTGGCCAGCGAGCAGCGACATCGGCAGCAGCAGCGCGAACTCGAGCAACTCGTTCAGGAGCGTACCGCCGCGCTCGCTGCGGCAACCCGTGCAGCGGAATCCGCCAACCACGCCAAAACTGCATTTCTGGCCAATATCAGCCATGAAATTCGCACACCGCTACATACGATTGCCACGATCACAGCATTACTGAAGGATGCCGCTGCAGGCCCTGTTGAGCCTGACATTGTTGAGAAGCTGCAGACCGCTACCAGTCATCTGTCAGGTCTGATTGATTCCGTGCTTGATCTGAGCCGTATTGAGGCGGGCCGACTGGAGCTCGATGAAAGTCCCTTCAACCTTCGCGTGCTGCTCAACAACATTGCCCTGATCACACGCGATCAGGCCACGAAACGCCGACTTGAGATTGTCTTTCATTGCGATGTTGAGGACACACTCGACCTGATTGGCGATCCGCAGCGGCTTCAGCAGGCGCTCCTCAACTATGTGAGTAACGCGATCAAATTCACGTACCACGGACAGATCGAAATTCGAGTCTCCTCCGAGCGTCAGAGCGGCCACCGGCTGCTGCTTCGGTTTGAAGTGACTGACAACGGTACGGGCATTGATCTGGCAACAATGCCCCGATTATTCAGTCCGTTCGAGCAGGGCACGCAGACTCCGCAGGGCATGCGCCACGGGAGTGGCCTGGGCCTTACCATCACCAAACGGCTCGCGCGTCTCATGCAGGGTGACGTGGGCGTCGTCAGTCATCCAGGAGCAGGCAGCCGATTCTGGTTCACCGCCTGGGTCCGCCGCCGGACAGTCGGTCAACCCACCCTCCGCCCCGAGTTAACCGCCTCGCGCTCCGGGCAATGGGCTGAAACCAGTCAGACGCTGGATAAGAACCGGCGCATTCTGCTGGTCGACGATGATCAGCTCAGTCGGGAACTTCTCTCGCGGCTCATCACTTCGAAGGGTGGCACGGTTGACTCCGTAGCCGATGGCGCGCAAGCGATTGCGCAAGCTCGAGTCATCCCCTACCACCTGATCCTGATGGACATGCAGATGCCAGGCATCGATGGCCCGGCAGCGGCAGCCGTGATCATCTCGGAACGATCCGATCAGGAGCGTCTTCCAATCATCGCACTCACCGCGAACGCCTTCGAGGAGGACCGCCAACGCTGTCTGGACGCAGGTATGTGCGACTTCATCAGTAAGCCGGTGTCGCCCGCCCTCCTTTTCTCCCGGCTCAATCATTGGCTCGGTTCCTCGCCTGCGCGGGTCTAGCCGGAGCCCCCACCAGCGCGGAGTCGGGGCGTAGCGCCTAAAATCCCGGCTAAGGGCCGCACTTTCGGAGCGGTCCGCTTTGAAGGAGACCGCCCACATGAACCGATCTTTCCGTTCCGCGACGCTCGCGGCCGTCATCACCCTCACCGCCGCAGCGATCCCGTCAGGCGAGGCCAGTGCCCAGGCCTGGCCCACCCGCCCCATCCGGCTGGTCGTCACCTTCCCGCCGGGCGGGGCACCTGACATCCTTGCCCGCCTGTTCAGCGAAAAAGCCCAACTCGGTCAATCGGTGGTTGTCGAC